>JALGWB010000030.1 GCA_025774405.1 bacterium | reverse complement strand
CCAAGGCTATCATTGGTCACAGTCACACTATCAACTCTCACCAGGACACCCTCGTAGCGCTCTGCAAACGGAGAACTCGTATTGAGGTCACTCGTTTGAACAAGCACAGGCTCAGGAACAGCATTGCCACTGCTATGCTCCTGGTAGCAGCCGCTGAATAGCATGAGCTCGGTGAGTGCGTAGTATTCGATAACCTTGCCTGAGATGGTAACGCTGTCACCGGTCTCAGCAGGCAGGGAATAGCTTGGATCATAAACATAGATACCAGACCATGGTCCTGAAGCATCCTGAACAACAAACAGATTGTCCTTGTAGACACCCCTGCCAGCAGTCACTATGCCTGTAATGTTTCTTGCCTGACCCATAACGTAGGAAGAGTCATCACCAACATCGACTGTCTGGATGGCACTGATAGGACATATTCCGACAAAGCAGGTGTATGCACCCTCAGGAGCATCCCCGGGATGGGTTGTCATTGCCCCAAGATTGTCAGTTGCCTTCACATAGAACCTTATGTGGGACTGATCAATCTGCGGCGGCAGATTGACGACATAGAGACTATCACCCACCGAAGCCGGATACATTGCCAGCGTATCATACGAGGAAGGGAGATAATCAGGCGGATCCTCAACACTGTAGAGACACTCGACAAGCACAATCGAGCCATCGTCGTCGGTGGCATAGCAGGAGATCTGAATGCTGTCGGTGGCCTGAGGCACGCATGGGCTATACTTGAGCGACCAGACATCAGGTGGCAGATTGAGCGAGTTCTGAGCAAATGGGGTTGGAGCCTCCTCATGAAGGTCAACGGCCGAATTGTTGGTATCAGTTGAGGATTGATCCCTGCCGAGGGCAACCCCTTCATTGGGATATCTTGGATACGCATCATCGCTACCGTTTACACCTGCACACATATCCTGGGTGCATGCGGTGGACCTGTATTCGATGGCATCTATGAGATTTGTACGCGATGGACTATCGAAGAGGAAGAGCACTTCGTAGGCTCGAATGTCGCCGGGACACCGGTAGCCGTAGTCACCATCGCCGGGATAGAATCTTATCTGATCATCATACTGGTCAGGGTTCTGGACGATCGTATTTGTGACACCGGGATCATCGACTTCATAATACATGCCACTGTCATACATTTCGAGCCCGTACTTTTCGAGCATGTTGCGCATGCCGAAGCGATCAACGAAGCCATCACCATCGGCAACATCTCTCACTACGACGAAATAGCCATGCCCTGGAATGCCTGAGCCAGATGGGAATTCATGATGATGCTCACCGCAGGTCTCGTCGTATTCAACACCGCTCAGGACCCAGCCTGTGAGATCAATCGAATCAGGTGTGGTATTGTAGAGCTCTATGTATTCCGAGCCATCGTAGGCATCAGCTGTGTTGACATAGATCTCATTTATGACAACATCGCCAGGACTGGCACCGTAAGAATAGCCAGCCACGATCAGCCCAAGGAAAAAAAGGGACACTGCACCACTCACGACCGAACGCATTCTATACCTCCTTCGCCTTAAGGGGACACTCCCCCGTTATCTGCTAACGCCTACAGTATACCACAATCAGTTTGTCAATTCAATCAAAAACCCTATGCCACCCGGCCCTGCCATCAGCGGAATCAGAGATGGAAGTAAGCCGGAAGCGTCGAGGTTTCAAGCCCAAAGCCGCCAGACCGGCACCGGCCGGGCATCGATGGATTTCAGGCGAGCCTCCTTAGGTAGTAGTTCGAATAGATTGCTCCACACGGATTATGCGCAAGCACCCTGTCCTTGACCACAAAAGTTGTCACAGGAGCACTTGAGGCCTGAGTGAAGATGATGTCATGTCCCATGCAAAGTCCGACTATTATGTTAAGGTCAGTTTGCGCCTGATTGAGTACTGCTGCCTGCCCAACAGGATTGCACATTATCTCGTCAGCATCCCCCGACACAGGTTTGAGATCAAACCTGCCCTTCGCTATCCCACAAACCTTGCAACAAACCGAATGGACCTCAAAATGCTTCTCAAGAATAGCCTGCAGAGTCTCAGCTTCCCTTGAGAGCCCTATGCAGAAGGCGATTCCAAGTCGCCGATATTTCATCATCCTCGCAAACTCGATCAGCTCTTCAAGACGATTCTTCTGCATGTAGTAAGTGGCTTCGATGTAGGAGGCCACAGTCGCCACCTTGAGCACATCAGGCGAGTATTGTGAGGCAATCTCGCCTGCCCTGCCTGTACAATCCTTTCCCTGCCTGCATTCCTTGGTTTCACAGGTTGCACACTTCATTTCCAACCTCCACTCTAGGTCGCCTTCAACTCTTGAAAATCGCTTGACTATATCTTCCAGTGGAAAATCCGGATGGCATGGCCACCTTAGTGCGTGAGATCCTCGATTGGTCTGAAGCGGCTCATGGCTCGCTCAAGCTCGGGAGCGGGTTCCCGCTCATCATCCCTTACGAAGCGACCTTCAATCTTCGGTGCAAGCGGTGAATGGAGCTTGATGTAATCTATGACGGCTTGCTTCACACCGATGTCGGTCTGATGAACATATTGTGGATCGATTTGAGTAAGAATCTGAAGTCCGATATTGCCACTTGCGATGAAGTCAGTTGTGGCAACCCGATAGATACGATCAGGATCCCAGGGCTCTCCGCCGACATAGAGTTCGACGATACGGTCGAAATTGGGTCGAGCCCTGCTAAAGACAAGCTTCAGCCCTGAGACATAGAGTCCCTGTCTCATACCCTTGACTCGCCATTCAAGCACATGCTTGAGAAAAGAACCTGTCATATCGAAATAGACGATTTTGTTATCAAAAGGAACGGCTCTGAAGACATCCCTCGGGGTTATCACCCCCATAGCAATGTTGGCTCTGATGCCTCCAAGGTTGGTGAAAGCCACATCGGCATCAACTGCCTCACGCATGGCATCGGTAACAAGATTTCCAAGCTGGGACTCGCCGACTCCAACCCTTGTAATATCGATAAGTGCTCTCCCGATGGGTTCATCCATGCCAACCTCGGCACTATCAACCCACTCGCCGATGAATTCTGCCATCTCAGGATCAGGCCAGAACTCATCCTCAAAAAGCGTGATTATCGAACCATCCCGCTCAGGCAGGTTGTAGCCAACTATCTTGCGAGTCTGGCGATCGACAAGGATCTCATAGATGCCAACCCCCGTTCCACGGCCATAGGTTTGAAGACAAATAGTGTGGGTTAGAGGGTCCTCCCAGCCACCTTCATACCCCACGTGGATGTGCCCGCATACCATGAGATCGATGCCGCGCACATGATGAGCAAGTTCCATTGCATTCATGCCATATCTGATCTTCTTCTCGACACCTGTCTCAATCATTTCACGGTAGGCTGACCAGACGTCGTAGGGAATGCCAAGATGGGCGATGACAAAGATGAGATCGACCTTATCCCTGAGCTCGGCAATGTAATGCCGGGTGACCTCCTTAACATCGAGGAATTCGATCTCGTGAACGGTCTCGGGCAGAGAATAATAGGCTGTCTCTTCGGTTATGAGCCCGATCATACCAATCCGAACGCCAGCGATTTCCTTTATGATATATGGCTTCAGCGGCGGCGGTATCCTGCCGGTTTCGGCATCAACAAGATTGGCAGCCAGAACCGGGAATTTCGCCATGCGCAAAAGCTTGAAGGCGTTTTCAAGCCCGGCATCAAACTCGTGATTACCCGGAACCCAGACATCGTAGCCAAGCCGATTCATGAACTCGACAATGACCTCGCCGCCCTTGTAATTGCCAACAGGCGTACCCTGCCAGATATCACCTGTATCGATAAGCAGAAAGCCCTTGCCCTCCCTGGCAGCCTTATCCCGCATCCTTCTGGCAAGTGAAGTAAGCGAGGCCCCACCACCCAGCTGGGGTGGAAACTCCTCACTCATAAAGGTTGCTCCCTGCCGATCGATGCCACCATGGACATCATTGGTATGCATTATCATGATATGAATCGGCTCTTCGGATGTGAAACCAGCTGAAGCAACTGCCAGAAGCAGTAGCCCGAGCAAGAATTGCTTCATTCCCTCCCCCTAGAACCTGCGGGTCAACGTGATGAGACCACTCACCGAGGTCTCTTCAACCTTATCGGTAATGTCCCTCGATTGAGCGATATTCTCGCCAGCCGACTTTGGCAGAGAAGGAGATAACAAAACTCCCAACAGCAAAACCACTACCTGCTGTCACACCTGCTTCACTCGTCTCATTATCGAGCGGGGATTGCCTGTAGAAGAAGCCAAACCTCACCGGTTGCCCGTTGTAGAAAACGTGTTCGATGCCAATGTTGAATTCGAATGTGTCGTCAAGATTCAGATTCTCGAGAGCGTCGTTGCCGGCATTGCTCCATCTTACGCACCGAGCATTACCTTCAACAATCGTCAGGAGCTCGTTACGTGGTCTGTAGGTGAAACCGACTGCATATGATGATGGATAGGTCAGGTGGAAGGTGCCACTCTCTGCCTTGCGGGGTATGAAATAGAGTAATCCACCTCTTGATGTCTCATAGTCACCTTCAAGCTTAGCCTGGCTCACAGCAGCAAAGGCTATTTCAAGGCGCTTGTTGATCTTATAGGTTGCGCCAATCCTCATCCTCATCCCATTCAGTTTTGATGCCTTGAAGGTGTCCTCGGTCTCGGTTGATGGATCATCCCAGCAATACATCTTGTTGACATCTATATTGGTAAGGCGGCTGGCAATGTCAAAATCCCCGAAAAGATATTCAAGGCTTGCCCCCACTGAGACTTGATTCTCAACCGACCTTGCAACTCCCAGGGAGAATGCTGTAATCGAGCCTTCGGCATCGATAAAGGCATCGGCGATTATCTTATCAGTCGGTACCGAGGTTGTGCTCCGATCTCGCACTTCCTCATGGAAGTCATATGTGAAATCATAAGCCTGAGCCAGGGAAACCCCGAAGGCCAGTCCCCAGAACTGCTTCAAAGGCCCTGTTGCTACACCGCCTGAGAAACCATGATAGAGATTTGAATTGTGAGAATAACACGTATAGCCAAGCAATGCATCAAAGCTATCATAGGTCGGCAGTGACCACCTGTCTTCGAAAGACAATAGATGATAGCTGGTGCTTGCCTCGAAGCGACTGAGCTTCGCAAGCAAGGCTGGATTTAGCCCTGTGGCAAGTGGGGTGATCTCACAAAGCAACCCGACCTCTCCCATCCCCTGGCATCTCGCCGAACCCTCGAAAACCTCCGAGCCAACTGCCAAATCAAGGAAACTGTAAGCCCAGGCCGTAGAGGCCATTACAAGAACGCCAGTCACGATAACCAGCCCAACTCTCCTCATAGCAGCTGACCCCCTTTACCACATATAGTCGATCTGGATACGGAAGTATCTTTCACTGTTGATTATATTAGGCGCGTCGATATCCGACCCATACTGCTGATTATATCTTCTTATGTCGGTGTTGGTTATGGGCAATCCACGGTCATAGGCAACCTTCAGCTCGAGCCACAACCTGTCAGTGATCTGATCCTGCACGGCAATCCAGTAGCGAGCTGAATTGCGATTGTCGAGAGCCACGAAATCGGTTAACTCGAAGAACCATACAAAGCCACTGTAATAGAGGGCACCAAGGCTCAGGGTCAGCCTGTCCGTGAAATTGTGAAGCCCATGCACAAGCAATGCCCAGGACGGCTGGAAAGCCTGACCACTTGCCGGGTGATCACCATCTGGTTCAACATCGCCAACCAGCCTTGGACGGGGTGGCCATTCGGTTCCTGACCGGATGTAGGTGAACTCGACCATATCATAGTTGGAAAGTCTCATCTCGAGTTCAAGGCGAGTCTCATCCAGCCCGTAGCTCATTGGTGTCAGGCGGTCATCACGGTTTCTTCCCTGAAACTGCTGTCTTACCTTGAATCTCAGAGGATAGAGTAGCCTGACCTCGAGGTTGCCTACGAACCGGTAGTAGGTTGCGCCATCTGCAACCCGGGTCCAGCGATCATACTCGAATCTTGGAATGATGCTTTCAGTCAGGCGATAGCGTGATGAGAAGTAGATGCCACGTTCAGCCTGAGGTGTAACTGCATTGTCGAAAAGTAAACCATATATTGGATCGCTCAGGTAGTATTGATCCTCAAGAATTGTACCCTTGAAGCGTTCATAGTTCGAATAGCCTCGACAATAGGGGTTGTCAAAACCAAGATCGTAGTCCCGGTAGAGGCAGAGGAAATTGAGATTGTTATACTGTGCCCAGAGCGAGGCAACGAGGGCTTTGGGATCATCACCCAGCTTGAACAGCCTACCTCTGATATCCATCTCAGCATATTCTGCCTGCAGACAATAGTTTTTGAAGACACTTTGAAATTCGATCCCCACTATGCGTCTGAACTTGCCTGGACTCCGGTAGGATGAGAAAACCTCATTGTCAGCATCCGTTACACGGTCAAACCGCTCTATGACTGCCTCGCCACCCTTGGGATCAAAGCGGCGATTGTAGTGACTCTCATAGCCTGAGATACCAATGTGGGTCCCGGGCGAGATCACGTATCTCAAGTTACCACCAAAGGTACGCTCACGAAGCGCATCCCTCATCGGCGGAAGACCATAACGGGTGAGATCCTCATTCTCAATGGTGGGGGTTAGCATGATGTAGTTGAAAACCGATCCATCCTTATTGAGCACAGCATCCTTCTTATCGTCGGAATAAAATCCGAGCATCTTCCAGTTATGCCAGGATGCCTGGACAGCAAGACCTGTTAGCCTGAACTCATCGGTTCGGGAGATATCACCGAGGATACCGTAGTAACGCTTATCCCAGGAATAGCCTGTCTTTCTCGGCTTGAAGTAGTCACTGTTTTCCATGATGAGGCCCTGTCCAAATCCGACAAGGTAATCACCGAGGTAAATCTTCTCTATGCTCAGGTTCCCAAACTTCAACCCTTCAAGCCCGACAAAGCCCTTTATGTGCTGGTCCACTCGCCGCTCCCCGGGAGCCCTCCAGGAAAGCAATCCCAGGCGTGTAGTTACGCTGTCTGAAAGATAATACTTGAAGTATAGTTTCTGGCTGATCTCGGGTCTTGTCTTATCAAGGTGCAATCTTTCGTACCAGGAATCATAGATGCCGGAAGCCGAAAAGACATCCTCCCTCAGGAGTTCATCGAGGTCCATATCAAAGGAAGCACTTCTGGCTCGCAATTGATATCGCCCGTGAAGCTCACCTGCCTGCTCGGCATCTTTGTATTTGACCAGTGAGCGCGCATTCATGTAGCCCCAGCCTGAAAGCCCTGGTGTATATCTCAGGTCTCGCCTTCCTCTATACGAGCCTATCGCCTCGCGATGCTTGACGATTGCCACGGCATCGACTGGTGAGACATTCTGCAGATTCATAAGATCGTAAACACTTGCCGTATTGATGTTGGGTGGATCCTTGGCGATATCTATCCAAAGATCTATCAATCCCTCGTTACTGCCCTCAGATGCACCCCACCGCCTGACACTTCGCTGTGCAATGCTCATACGCCTGGCAAAGTAGTCAACCTCGACTGGTTCAATCCTCACCAATGGCTTGAGGACTTCAAGCTCCTGAGCATCGATCCCAGGCACCTTCATAAGATCATATATACTCTTGAAGTAGGATCTGAACTCACGGTATTCGTAGATTGCTCTGGCATCCTGTGGTGGTATGGGCAGCTGCATTATCTCCTCAAGTGATGCTGAATTCAGATCAATCGGAAACTCAGCCGCAGCCACCGCACCTGCAGCAACAAGAAGGATAATCAAACCGAGCAGTCTCTTCATACCACCAAATCCCCCTAAAATGTTCCCCTCAGTGCTATGTGGTGTGTCCCTGGAAGCACTGCGTGACTTGAGTAGGCATAGTCAAGATGGAATCCCATATGACCAATGCTGAAGCCCCCCGTTAAGGAATTGGGCTCAGTTTGAAAACCGAATCTCAATTTCAGGAAATCGGTAGCCATGAATTGCATCCCCATATGAACCTCGACATCCTCACCACGCAACGCCCTGAGGTCGAGCTCGGTAACCACCCCATAATAGGGCTGATAAGCTACGCCAACTGATAGCCATTGAGGCAGGGGTTCGCGAGTTATCGCTCCAACCGATGGCTCATTTATGTTCTTAAGCAGGATACCCAGCCGTGTTCGATCACGCAGGATGCCCAAAACACCGATATCCAGCCCAAAGGTGGTCTCCGTGCCAAGATCAACTGTAGATGTTCTCCCGAAATCAAGTGTATAGAGATTGAAAACACCTCCCAGATGGAGCGAAGAATGTATGTCCTCCATGACCGAGAGGGCATAGGCGAGACTGAACGTCCATTCGTCCATGAGATCGACGCCCTGATACTCAACGCCAAAGCTTCTAAAGCTTATGCCAGCATATTGACGCCTGCCTATGGGCATGCTATAGGCAAAGTAGGTGAGCGTCTCAAATGATTGAGAGTTGGGTCTCAACATCGAAGCATAGATGTTGGTGGCTTCAACCCCCGTCAGACATGCTGGATTGTAGAAAATAGCAGTAGCATCATCTGCGCTGGCTACCCATGCGGCCCCCATTCCGCGAGCCTTGCTGCTGACATCTATTGAGTCAAAGACATAACCCCACGCTGCACCGGCTGTCAACCCAAGGCACAAAAGCAAGACCGCCACTTTGCTTTTAGCCACCTCAATCCCTCCTATCTTAGTTGAGTGCCCACAACAATCGGCATGCTCCTGGTCGCCACCCTGCCCGTACCCTTTTCGACAACCTCGATGAAACAGATGTATAGCCCCGGGGGTACAGGTTTACCATCGTCACCAGTTCCATCCCAGAAAACCTCTGACTTGCCCACTGAACTGCCACTATAAAGCGTTCTGACAAGCCGCCCCGCACCATCAAAGATGCGCATGACCACCTGGCTTGACGACTTACCTCCAAAAGCTATTCGGTAGGAGCCATCACCGCATGATGGGCAGAAGACATGGGAGTCTCCTTTCAGCAAGACATCTTGCGGGAAGGCATCCTCGATGATTTCTATATCACTCTCGTAACGAGGAACCAGCTCATAGCCTTCAAGAAAAGGCCTGGTATAATCATACTGCAACAGGACGCCCTTGACTCTCACATACATGCCAACCCGATAGCGGCCGAAATCGATCGACGTGAAGTTCTGATAGATCTGGATTCCACCTGATCCATCGTCAATGTAGAAGTCATGGGCGGAAGCGCTAACAATTGCCCCCTCGGTTTCGATCAAACGACCCTCGTTGCTCTCATTGCCAACCTCGCCAGTCTTGAGCACGAGGGGTTCTGGTTCAGGATAGTGTCCTGAAAGGATGGTTAGCCCGGAAGGTGAGCTCATGTAAAGCTCGGTAGTACTCCCGGCCGAAGAGCCCACATATTCCTCGACCTTACCCCTTACCATGATCAGATCGCCAAGCTCGGGACGGGGTGAAGGTACATCATATGAGAAGACATTGACGCCGCAGCCATCGAGTGCCTGAACATAGAGCGATGAGTAACTTGGCTGGAAAATACCTGGCGGAACAGTGACAAAACCGATCATGCAGACATCGCTCCCGTTGAGCGGCGAGAAACCCCGCTGGTCAAAAGCCTGGATCTCGCAGCCGTCCTTGCAACTGACCGAAGTCTGCTTGAAAGTGATGACCGTATCTACCGTAGCCGTAAGATCAATGCCCGCAACGCCTGTTATCTCAAGGGTTGCAGTACCACCAGGTTGATCTGAAGTAAAGAGCACCACCTTCTCGCCTGAAAGCGACTGGTAGATATCAAGTACACTATTTCCGTTAAGCAAGAAGTCGTCAGCACTGACGGACCTCAGAGGTTCGCTGAAGGTCACCTCAGTGACATCATTCGAATGGCTATTGATACCGGTCACTCTGGCTTTGAGGTAACCGATTCGATTCGGTTCGCCAGGTGTTGGTATGCCCGTAAGGGTAACATCGTAGCCAGACCACGGCTCGTGGGAAGTGTGGTTGATGAGCCCATAGCCAACAGGCGGAATCATCGGGAATGCTCTCGAGGTAAAATCACTGCACAACTCATCAGCGCACGAAAGCGTATCCCCGTATTCAACATAATCCACAAGGATTGAAAGTGAAGCCTCACGCCATAATGATATTGCCTCATATGCTGGCTCACCTGCGCAGGTTATGCCATCACCTCCGAGCCTTCCCAGTGGTGAGACAGGAGCCTCAAGATCGGGTTCAAAGCCAAAACGATCCCTGAATCCATCACTCGACTGGGCAATAACAAAGTAGTCACCAGGTGCGATGCTGTCGGAAGAACTGAGGATATATCTTATAACCAGCTGACATCGGTCATCGCCTGTCACCTCACAGAGCACAGCGCCTTCGAGGGTGGCCGGCTCAGCCCCGGCGTTATAGAGTTCAACGAAAGCATCGCTTGAGATGGCCTGGTCATCGTCAGGATAGACCTCACTTATGACAACCGGACCAAGAGGATAGATTGCTCTCAAAAGAGGCACTTGCTCAATGTCATCAAATGAAATACCATCGACTGAAGTTGTGACCCTGACCTCAGAAACCACAGCAACTCCCGGTGGGACTATACCCTTGATGGTGATCTCTCCATAGGTGGCTTCATCCCTGATGCTACACGATTGAACAGTAACCCCGGTGCCAGTTACCTCAAAAGTAGCATTCTGCACACCCGGACCCGCAAGTTCGGCATCTTGTCCTATCCAGCTCCAGCCGTCAGCAGAAGGGATCTCGACTGTGAAGCCCTCGATAGTGTCAACACCGTTACCAGTGACCTTCACGCTGAGATCGAACTCCCCTGATCCTATCTCAACAATCGAGGGTTCAACGGACGCATAGCCGCTACCACTGCCCATCCTGATGAAATCAGCGCGTGAACGAGGCCAGAGCGTGTAGTCAGCAAGATAAGGCCTGCTCGGATCATTTTGAACAACGACTCCGACAACAATCACCGGAGACGCGGGTGTTTGAGAGCCAATGATGTCAGTATCGGCATCGATATGAATTGTGAAAACAGTATCACCATCGGTTGCCTCGATATCAAAATCGCCAGATCCCTGGTTCCAGAGTGTTGTATCGAAACTGACATTGACAAGTTCAACCAGCAGCCCTTCATAGGGCTCACAGGGCGGTGTGACTTCCTGCCTGAGATCAAGTGAGCCTATCCTCACCGGATCCGGCAGGTCTGCCCTTCCGAAGACGACGATATCGGCGGTGCTCAGGGGCACAAGCTTGGTGTTGCCGTTATAGAGCGTACTCCCCTCATCCACATCGATAATGCCCGTCACGGCCACCGAATCACCGAGCTCAATGCTGATTGCAGCCACCCGACGCTTGTTAACACGAATCCCTCCTGTTGCATCCTCGATATAGAAATCGATACCGCTGGAATTGAAACTCAGATTGGCAACAGTCACAACACCAGATACGGTCACAACCTGCCCCATCTTGACAGGCAAACCGTTCTTATCGATCTCCTTCACGTCAGAGATCGGTACAGTCCACCCGAGAGCAGCATGAAAGAGCAAGATTACAACAGCGACTGCAAACTTTCTCACTTGAGCCTTCTCCCGATGACTATTGGGACGTTCTGCGTCGTTATCTCGCCATTGACAGGGTCCTCGGCAGTCACAATAATGTGGTAGAGTCCTATGGGGAGACTTTCCATGAGTTCATTACGACCTTCCCACTCAATCTCGGTAGTACCGCAACGGGTCAGATGATCCTGAAGCGTCGCAACCAACCGCCCGTAGCTGTCATATATTCTCAGGGAAACCCGCCCGAGATGCGGGCCAGCATACCGGATGTAAACTTTCTCACCGCAGTCAGGACAGAAAATGCTCACCCTTTGCCCAACTTCATCAACCACCTGAAGCAGAGCCCGTTCAATGGTCGTATCTGGAGTGCAAACAGGAACGACCACATCCCCAAGATCAGGGCTTCTCGGCCATATGCGGTATTCACTGAGATAGGGTGCTGTCGGATCGCTCTGGGAAACAACACCAGTGACTGTAACCACATCACCCGGAAAAAGATCTTGCCAGGTTGAATCGGCACTGAAGTTGCCTCCCTGATCGCGAACAACAATCTGACCTGAACCATCATCAACAATCAACTCTCGCGTCGATTCCTTGGAGATTACCCTGCCCTCGACACGCACAAGCTTGCCCTCATTTTGCTCACTACCAACCTCGCCTGTAAGCATCTCGACAGGCTCAGGCTCAGGTCCCTTCCCTATCACCGTAACATCGCTGATAGAGCCGAAAACTATCTCTGTAGTGGCACCAAGGCTGGCTATGTATTCTTCAACTGTACCCCTCACCCTTATCGTATCGCCGATTGCGAGACCCGGGATACGATCAAAGCCAAACACATTGATACCACAATCATCATCACCTATCCCACGGATGTATATGGATGTGTATTGGGGTACGAAAATCCCCGGTGGAACGGTTACCACACCTGTTACAGTCACCACCTGGCCGTTGAGCGGCGATAGACCCTGCGAGTTAAAGGCCTGAACGTCGCAAACGGAGGTAGCGCTTAGCTGGGGAGCACCCAAAGCGGCCACTATAAGCGAAGCGATTGGAATTGCCAGATGCTTCACAACGATCCTTCCATAGAGTTTGTTTATTCTAATTGAATATCGCTATAAGGTCAACCCTTGCTTGTGAGACCCAACTTCTTCTGCAAGCGCTTGAGTCGTCTTATCTCAGCATTAGCCTTGTCGGCTGCCCGGTCAAGGGAGTCCTTGATATCAGCATCGCCACGCAGCACGGCCTCAATCGAGCGCTCTGCAAGATATCGCCTTCCGGCATACCAGCCAGCGATCTTGGGTTCAAAAGTCGCATAGTCAAGCTGACTGAAGGCATCTTCAAGTCCCGGAAATTCTTCAAACCGTTTGCGCAATACCTCGGATTCAAAGGCACTCCTTCTGACAGGCACATAGAAAGTGCCTGCAGCCCACCGGGCAGTCTGCTCTGTATCAGTAAACCACTTGATGAACTCCCAGGCAGCCTCCTGTTCTTCTTCTGATGCCTTTGCGAAGATGACGACATTCGTACCCGCAATCAGGACGCCCAGGCGTTTGCCAGCAGGTAAGGGTGCTATGCCAAGTCCGAAGTCATATTTGCCCTTTATGAACGCCAGGGAGACAGTCGAACCTTCCATCATTCCAACCTTGCCAGCAAGGAAATCGTTTTGGTATTCAAAGCCGGAAGCAATAAAGCCGACACTATCGGCAAGCAGCTTCTTCATAAAGGCGAGAGCTTCAATGCCCTCGGGACTATTGAAGACGACCTCCTGTCCATCCGGCCCAAGAAAGGCACCGCCATTCTGGATCAAGAGATTGCCGAACATCCATACATTCACCTGTCCAGCTGTTCCCCAGATTTCTGGATTTCCATCACCATCGTCATCTTTTGTTAGGCATCTGGCGAAATCAAGGTATTCGGCCCATGTCCTCGGTGGATGATCCGGATCGAGCCCAACCTCCCTGAAGAGATCCTTGTTGTAGAAAAGTGCCCGAACGCTTTTGTTGAATGGAAATGACCAGATCACATTGTCCCATGTATTGTTTTCGATGAAGACAGGCAGGATGTCACCGAGGCTTTCCTCTGACAAACCCGACGGTCCTCGAATGAATTTCTCAATCGGTACAATGCTCTTGGTCATGATCAGTTCAACAGTCCAGTTCTCATAGGCTTGCGCCATGGTTGGTGGCTTGCCAGCGGCAACCGCTGCCATTATCTTCTGACTCAGTGCAGTATAGCGTCCCATCGAAACAGATATCACGCGGATATTCGGATGGGTTGCGTTGAACTCATCTATGAGCCTGGTCAGCACCCTACCGAGTGGTCCTCCCATGGCATGCCAGAATGTAATCTCAACTACGTCATCATGGGCTTTCCTGCCGGAACAGGTGGCAAGCACCACAATCAGCGTGGCCAGGATGATACGAACTGTCTTAGCCCTTGATGCCACTGCGAGCATAGCTTTCAATCACCTGCCTCTGCGCTATGAAGTAAACGATGATAATGGGCGCGACACAGAAGGTTGCAGCTGCCATCATCAAACCATACTCAGTACCCTGTTCCTGAGCGAAATATGAGAGCCCAACCTGAATTGGTCTGATCTTATCACTGTTGGTCATGATCAGGGGCCAGATAAATGTATTCCAGCTGCCAAGCAGCGAGAAGAGTCCTATCGTAACCAGCGTCGGTTTTGAAAGCGGCACAAGCACACGCCAGAGAAAACCCATGCGGCTGCAACCGTCGATGAGGGCGGCATCATAGTAGTCATTGGGAATCGTTCTGAATTGCTGTCTCAGGAGAAAGATGCTGAAGATCTGAGCAAGCCATGGAACGATGAGTGCCAGATACGTGTCAACCCAGCCAAGTTTGGAAAGGATTATGAACGACGGCACAAGATAGACAGCCTGTGGAACAATCATCATGCTGAGGAAGAAAATAAAAATCGGATCCCGACCCGGAAAATCAAACTTGGCAAATGCATATGCGGCCAGACACGAGGTAATCAGGACCCCAAAAACGGTGCAGATAGCGATGAAGATGGTATTGAGGAAATAGCGAGGAAAGGGTACCTCACTCCAGGCCTGGACATAATTGGAAATGACTATCCTGTCAGGTATCCATGTCGGACGGAGATGAAAGAAATCTGGTGGGATGAAGGTTTCCTGAGGTGTCTTGAGCGATGTCGAAACCATCCAGATGAAGGGCAGCACCATCGATATCGCACCAATCGTAAGCACGATGTGAATAGGTACCCGCCGAAGCAGCCTCAAGCTTCAAACCCCCTAGTAGTAATGGACACGATGCTCGATTAGCCGCCGTTGAATAAGCGTCAGCCCAAGCACGATAACGAAAAGCACAAGGGCAACACAGGAGGCATAGCCCATGTCCCCGCCTGATTCAAATCCCTTCTCAAAGATGTAGTAGACAAGTACCTTGGTTGTCCCAAGAGGCCCACCGACTGGCGAACCGGTCATCAGATAGACAAGGGTGAAAACCTGGAATGAAACAATCGTCGTCATTATCACGACATAGAAAGTCGTTGGTGAGATCAGGGGCCAGGTTACCTTCCAGAAGGTCTGGAACCTGTTGGCACCGTCTATCCTTGCAGCCTCATAGTACTCGTTGGGTATGCTTTGAAGCCCTGCCAGAAAAATAACGATGTTATATCCAATTCCACGCCAGAGATTTGTTATCGTTATGGCAACAAGGGCAAGGCTTGGTCCTGCCATCCACGATGGTAGCTCTATGCCCACATTTGAAGCCAGAATCGCAAAAATACCACGTGGCTCCTCGAGCCACATCATGGGATTGAGATGGATAGCCTCGAGGAATGAGTTGAAAAGCCCGAGTCGAGGGTGAAATATCCACTTCCAGACTATGGCAACAGCGACGAGCGATGTAACAACTGGCAGAAAATAGATGGTTCGGTAAAGCCCCAATGCACGTATCTTCTGATTCAGAAGAACAGCAACGAAAAGTGAAAGGAACAGACTCACAGGGACAGTGCCAATCACGAAGTACGTCGTATTGAGCAAAGCATTCCAGAATTCGCTATCCGAAAGCAGCATCAGATACTGGCTGAAGCCGGCAAAGCCAACGATCTTACCCATCATCACATAGTAGAAACTGACACCAAAGGCAGCAACTATAGGCAGGACCCTGAAGACAAGGATTATGGCTGCCGCAGGAGCAATGTAAACAAAAGCCCTGAGGAGCTCCCTGTGCCGCTTGCTGATCTTGTTTTTGCGCAGGACGGAGCGCTCAGTCATATCCCTGGCTCGATTGGCAAGCCCTCTCTACTTCCAAACAGAGACGATATAGGATTCTCCGTCGGTAATCACGGAGATGTTGCCGTGCATCGCCTCATCATATCTTCCTGCGTTAGGATAAGCCCTATCAGTTGTATAATAGTCAACGTCATATGCTCGAAGGAGATCAAGAACACTCTGATCAAAGGCCGTGGTGACCAACCTTGAGAATGTCGCAGTCAAGCTGATTGCCATAGGCTTTTATCATGCGTTGCTCAACGAAATCCTCAGCATCACCTGTAAGCAAGATGTCCACATAACCGTAGCTGATCTTAAGCACTATCGAATCTGAATTGATCCGATCATCGTCGGAGCCAGCCACATAGTATCTGCCTGCCCCTGCACTCAAAACCTCGACTCGTACCCCATCTTCATCATCCCACGCAAGAACAGCCTTGTTGAGATTACTATCGCCCTGGCTCAGGCTGTCTCGAGGCACATTCTGCTGATCCAGGACGGCTCCTACAGAAAGCCAAACGTTCGAGAAGGGCTCTGCTGGTCCCAGGAAAAAGGTGTCATTGTAAAGAGGTATGAGATCAAGAAAACCACCGTAGTGGTCACCGTGATTGTGAGTAAGCACCATGTAGTCAATCCCATCGGGAGCGGATATGTCTCTCGCACTCAAAAAATCAAAGAGGTCACCCCCATG
>JALGWB010000369.1 GCA_025774405.1 bacterium | reverse complement strand
ATCATACTTGAACTCAACACTGTCAAGAACGATTGCCAAAGTTCCCTCCACCGTTGATGTCGACGATCGAGCGGGCTATCTCCTCAGGATCCAACGTCGCACAGAACGAGATGCGACTGACGATGTCCGGGATCCCATCTCTAAGCTCCCGTAGAAGACGCAAGATACCGTAGAGCGGCGTATCAGTTTCAAATAGAAAAGTGAGAAAATCTGCTTTGCTGCCAAGAAAAGAGAATCGCCCATCATCAAGGAAACCAATGCGCTCGCAGAACCAGATGTCTTCAAGTCTATTGGAAATAAAAATCAGTCCAGCGCCCGTCATCTCGAGCAGCTTCCCAAGTGCTCCAGTGAGATTCAGGCGAGAAGGGTTATCGAGAAAAGCCGTTGACTCGTCAAGTATTATGTAGTCAGGTTGCATGGCAAGGACTGAGGCAAGGTTGATCAGTTGCTTCTCACCAGCTGAAAGCAAGCCGCAAGGCCTTCTACGAAGTGACTCGAGATTGAAAAGACGGAGAGCCTCAGCTAGGCGATTGGTGACTTCTTCGTAACTGAGACCTATGTTGCGAAGCCCGAAGGCAATCTCCCTTTCAACGGTGGTTTCGACCAGTTGATCATCAGGATCCTGAAATACCAGACCTACCTTTCGTCTCACCTGGTGGATGAGTCTTGTATCCCTCGTATCGATTCCATCAACGTTCACACTTCCTGCAGTTGGAACAAGCAAGCCACAGCAGAGCCTTGCAAGTGTAGTCTTCCCGCTTCCGTTACCACCAACTATTCCGAGCCGCTCGCGACGTCTCAGAGCGAAGTCAACACCTTTCAAGGCATGCTGATCACTGGTGTAAGAGAATTGTAAGTCTGAGACCTTTAACAACGTCCTACCTACGCCTCAGGTTCTCGAGATGCATCCTTGCCTCATCTGCCCAGATAGATTCAGAATCTATCTCGAGATAGCGCTCCCAGGCTCCAATGGCTTTCTTACGCTTGTTGAGCTTCTCAAAGGTGAGTGCAAGCGCATACTGAGCTTGCCTGTACTCAGGGTCTATCTCGAGTGCACGTTTGAACTCTTCGAGAGCTTCACGATTCTGATCCATCTGCCGCCAGGCTGCACCAAGAGCGTAATGGAAGGTAGCCTCGCCAGGGTAGTTTTCGCAAAGATTTCTCAAGATCGGCAGAGCCTTCTCAGGTCGTTCAAGATGATGATAAGCCAGAGCGAGATTATACCATGCATCTATCAGCGACGGATCCATCGCAACAGCACGCTCCAGATAGACGAGAGCTTCCTCATATTGACCCGTTCGCGCAAGGACAGTCCCGCGATTATACATGATCGCAGCCTCCTGGGAAGCCCTTATATTCTCCAACTCTTTGCGGTCGAAAGGGACAAGAATTGTAGTGCCCGGTACAAGAGGTTTGAGAGGATCTATGCCATTGTATTCACCAAGAGCTTTGCCAAGCGATCTGTCACCATAGTATGTTTCAGCAATCGACTCGAGTGTTTCACCCTTCGAGATGATGTGAGTGTAGCCCTCCTTGCCAACCACGACTTTATGAGGCTGGCGCCTGCACGATGATGAAATCACCACGAGCAGAAGCAAGCAGATGGCAAAACCCAGTCTATGCGACATCCCTGCTCCTAAAGGCATGTTTAACCTCATCCATAACCTGCGTAACTGGTAAGCCCCTGGCTTTGGCAATCCTCAAGCAATCGTCGTATTCAGGCATGCATCTCAATCCAGAAGCAGTTTCAAAGACCTTCGCCTTCACCCTACCAAACCTGGTTTCAATCTCAACAACCTGGCGCTTCAACTTGTAGCGCCCCACTTCATGAATCCTCATACCTGATGTTGTTGTTTCCGCAAAGACATAGGTAATCAGTTTTGACAGCTTGTCGGATTCACAAAGGATGTGCAGGTTGAATGCAGGTCGGCCTTTCTTCATGATGATGTTTCCTATCCATGCATCAAGTGCACCCATGGCCAGCAGATCGTCGATCAGATGAGAAAATATCTCAGGATTCATATCATCGATATTGGTCTCAGCAAGGATCGCTCGATCGACTTCAAGATCAGCCCTTTCACCTACGATCAGCCTCAAGATGTTTGGAAGCTCCTCGAGCTCTCTCATGCCAGCTCCATAACCAATCACCTTTACCCGCATCGCGGGTATCTCACCAAAGTATGACGCACAAGCCCTGAGAATTGCTGCGCCGGTCGGTGTGGTCAGTTCGGACTCCACCTTCCAGCCCCTGACCGGCAAATCCTCCGCTATCTCTAGAG
>JALGWB010000368.1 GCA_025774405.1 bacterium | reverse complement strand
AATCTCCTCACCTACACGCACCATCCCCACATCATATATCTGCGATACATACTGAAGTATCCGCACATCATCATCACCCAAACCCATCGCACGCCCCAACTCAACCACCAAACGGCCCACCACCTGAACCTTGTTAGCATGAGCAAGCCTTCTTGATTCAATCAGACACTTAAGCGAATTGCTGATCGCAGTGAACTCGCTTCTTACGATCTCGTACTTCTTTACCTTCTCAAGCACACCTGTCATTCGATCGGCCAGAATCTGGAGGATCTCAGCATCATCATCGCTGAATGGAGTAAGGCTTATTCGGTTCGTCACATTGATAACGCCAATAACCCTGTCGTCTTGCTTCAGCGGCACACTTACCAGTGAGTTGGTCTCATATTGGGGTCTCCTCGATGGCCTGAATCGCTCATCGGCTTCAATGTCACGGACAAGTACGGGTCTACCGGTTTTGGCAACCCAACCAGCAATGCCGTCCCCAACTTTGACCCGGGTGCTTCTTATGATTGACTCGTCAAGCCCCATCGCAGCGCTGACATAGAGCTCTTGATTCTCATCGTTGAGAAGCATAAGCGATGCGGTCTTGGCACCCATTATCTCGGCAATCATATCTACTATCAGCTCAGAAATCCGACGCTCACACCCGATGGGTTCATCTGCAGTAACGATTTCACTGCTTGCCAGAGCTATCGCCTTACGTTTAGGCAGGCTCACTGTGAAGCGAGCCCCCCTGCCACCTTCACTTTCCACCCAGATCTTGCCGTCATGCCATTCAACGATATTCCTGACAATTGCGAGTCCCAATCCCACTCCGCCATACTTGCGCGTTGCTGATGAGTCAACTTGATAGAATTCATCAAAAATCCGATCAAGGCTATCAGCTGGAATCCCTATGCCGGTATCCTGGACCCAGATTTCGACCGTTGAATCACGGTCAAGCAGTCCTATCTCAACATTCCCACGCTCCGGCGTAAACTTGATAGCATTGCCTATCAGATTGACGAGCAACTGCTTTATCATGTTGGCATCAACAAAAGCCACAACCGTTGTCTCCGGAAGGGTTGTGTCGAGAGAAATAGATTTCCTGCGCGCCGTTGGAGCGAGAATCTGCCTGACTTCCGCAACCAACCTACAAAGATCTGAATCGGTCTTCTTGATATCAACCCTGCCACTTTCCAGTTTTGAGAGATCAAGCATATCCTCAACGATCCTCGTCAGGCGTTGGGCTTCCTCCTCGATGATCTTGAGAAACTCGATCTGGGTCTGGTGAGGAGTCTGTCCCCAGTCACGTGCCAGGGTCTCGGCATAAGCCCTTATCGATGTCAGCGGTGTCTTGAGCTCATGCGAAACCGTCGCGACGAAGTTGGACTTCATCTCGTTGAGTTCCCTAAGTCTCTTTGTCATCTGGCGAAGCTTAGCAATGTTGTCCTCAAGCCTCGTATAGAGCCTGGCATTTTCGATTGCCGTGACAGCCTGGTTTGCAAAGATCTCAAGTGTCTCAATGGTTTCAAGGCTGGGTATCTTCCGATCCACCGGATCGTCAACCGATAGGTAGCCAACAAGACGCTGGTCTCGTGTCCAAAGTGGGACAAAAAGGGTGTCCATGGGATGCCACTCATCCTCACCCCTCTCACCGAGATCTGGAATGTAGACTTCATCCTCACGGCTACTCCAGAAGCCGACTTTGTGACTGATAAAATAGGATCTCGATATCCGGAACTCGTCCCTCATCCATGTTTTGAAGGTCTCAAGAGGGACCGTGCGAGAACTGAGTTTCTGGATTGCCTCTTCGCCAAGGCCCGCAAAAGCCCTCGCTACGAATGCCTCGCTTTCCTCATCCAGTATTCGTAGAAGTGCCATGCGAAAGCCCAAGCTCTGACTCACCGCCCTGGCAATCTCATTGAGAAGCGGTTTGAGTTCGAGCGTTGCATTTATTCTGTTTGAGATTTCGAGTATCTTGGCTAGGTTAGCAGATCGCCTGCGCTCTCTTTCCTCGCTCTCACGGGCTCTTGCCGCCTGCACCTCAGCCCATCTGCTGGCGCGCGCCTGCCGACGCATGGCGATCATTGTGATCAAGCCCAGTGCACCGACGGCGGCCAGGGTGATAAGCAGTATTATCGTCGAGCTCACACCCTTACTGTAAATGGCAGCAACAACGTCAGGTGTCATGTCTTCCTCTCTTTAGCCGCTGCGGCTCCTGTCCCAAGCACCTCAATGAATTTTTCCACGACAATGGGGTCAAACTGAGTGCCACTGCACCGCCTCAACTCCTCCAACGCCTCCTCCT
>JALGWB010000367.1 GCA_025774405.1 bacterium | reverse complement strand
AAGCACAGTTGGTGGTGTCTTATCAACAGGTGCACCCCCATTATCATCTGAGCAGCCCACGGCCAAAGCAATCATTGCAAGCACACCTATCAGCAAGGATTTGGAATTGACTGATATCTTCTACCTCCCAGGCCACGTGTTGGTTGCAACTGACGATTGTAACCCACCCGCATAGTAGCATCTCATTCATGTGCAGATCAATAGGAACAATATGTGGGTAATGTCAAGGTTTGTTCGTAAGTTCTTTGAGTGCTCGTGTCCTCTATTGCATGTTCAACCTAGATATCTCTCCAAAGATGATCCAATCACAACTGTCAGGATTGGCAAATGTAGTTATGGGTCTTGTTCCTCTCCTCACCTCCCTGAATGACCGTTCGATAAGGTTCACACTCCTTATATAGCGCCTGTGATAAGCAGGGTAGAGAAACAGATTGAGCAACTCCTCAAAATGGCTCTCCACCGCCAATCAAACTCTTGCCAAACCTCATTGATGTCTCTATCATCCAGGTAGAGTTCTTTCATGGGGTGTCTCCTCCTTTCCTCTAAGGGTTTCTTCTGGAGGCTACACTCCTCTTCCTTCCCCTTCAAACCCAAATCTGCGAACCCTATCGTACACTACTGCCACGCCGCTCTGCTTGACATATTCTTTCGCCCATGGTAGCATGGGATTCACCCTAGATAACTCGACAGTTGGACGGAGTGTAATGGATCAGCACGCGCGGGTTTCTGGCTGGATTAGAGTTACTATGGCAGTTTCTATGCTTGTCCTCATGGCTGCAGCGCAGGTGACTTATGCGAAAGGCAAAGGGACAAAACGAGAAAAAATACGCACAGTTATGGAAGCAAAGATCGAACTCTCTGGAGTCGTTAGTGCTCTTGAAGCAGGCGCATGTTTCTCAGAAAGCGGCACCGCGTTTTCAGGAGAGTTCATACGGATAGTACCTCTTTTAGACGGCTTTGGATTCGGTGCAACCTTGGCTGGTTTCTTCGAGGTAGGGTCACTCGACGAGACTCCGTACTCGTCGATGGTTGTTTCCCATGTGCCGATTGAAGTGCTCTTAGGCTCTTCAAGCGGCGAGTCGTTCGCTTACTGGCTCGGTGCGAGGTATCACTGGTCACTTGAGGCGAGTACCGACAGAGAGGACGATTCTGACAAACTCGACCTCGGCGATCTCTGGGAATACTATGGAGTCGTGGAGCTGCCGTTGTACGGAGATCCATCTCCATCGTCTAAGGAGCTTTGGTCCCTCAGGCTAGAGGCGGGATTGCGCCAGCATAAACATCCTGTAGAGGTGGAAACGGACGACGGGCAAATCGAAGTTGATCTTTCCGGCTACTACGGCAAAATCTCAATCTGTTGGGGTGGATTCTTTGTTAAAACGAAAGAGCTACCAAAGGAAATTCACCTTCCGCCACCAGACCTCCACCTTTGGTTGGATGCTCCCAGCTTTCCTGTCCTGGCACCTGGGCAAGACTTGCAGGTGACGATTCACGTTACGAATACTGGCAAGGGTGCAGCAGACGACGTGCGGCTCTGGGTTGGTACCGATGATGTCCCCGTAGGTGCCGGCGTAGTCGACGAGAATGTCGCTGTGCAAGAGTTGGCTCCGGGGGAGGGCACTGTCTTCACGCTCACCATCAAGAACTCAATGTGCGAGAAAACGAAGACAGCCAGTATCCCAATCCAAGCCATGGAGAAGGATGGGTTTAATTCAAACATCGACACCTTACGGGTCACTTTTGGTCCGGAAAGACCACCTCTTCCGCCGAATATTGTGATTGCGGAAAGACGGTTTGAGGAGCCGAGTGGCAATTCAGCGCTTGATGGTGACGAGACTTCCCATGTGATTCTCAAACTTGTCAATGATGGCTTGGGAAGAGGCAAGCTGACGGTACGGGTGATTCCATTGAGTGAGACAGAGCATATCTCATTTCCGTCCACGGTGGATGTGGGAATTCTCGAAGTTGGGGAGAGCCGCACAATTGAGATCCCATTTAGCGCAGATCTGGATGTCGAGACAGCCGAGCGTGAGTTCAGGATCGAAGTTATCGAGGAGTACTATGGTTACACCGCTGCCTTTTCACTTAAGTTCGAAAGCCGTGAGTTTCTAAGGCCGGAGTTTAGGATTATTGTGAGAGACTTCGATGACAGCAGAAGCATCTTTACGGGGAATGATTCGGACGGCTCAATCAGAGCCGGCGAGCTTGTGAAGGTTATAGCAAATGTTCAGAACATTGGTGCAGGGAAGGCGACTGGTGTTATCTCAACGGTATCGATAGAGAATACGACAG
>JALGWB010000029.1 GCA_025774405.1 bacterium | reverse complement strand
ATGGGAAAGATCGTCATGCAATGCTGCCCTGGTGGAGGGCTGATGCATCCTTTTCCTTCTTCTTATGATGATATGACCATGATTGTCGGCAGCGGCCAACTTGGCATTTGTCCCACCGATATCAGCTGAAACAACCAGCGACCGTCCCATCTCAATCAAGCCTGCTTATCCTCACCGTCTTTATCCTGCGTCTCTTAACCTCAAGAACCTCAAACTGATAACCTTCGAAATCCACGACATCCCCAGGTTGACACATTCGGCCCGCCCGATCAACAACGAATCCAGCAAGAGTCTCATAGTCACCCTCTGGAATCTCAATGCCGAGCGCCTCCCTGACGACAGCTACTGGCAGGCTACCACTCAAGGATGCGCCGAGAGATATATCCGGTGCGGAAACGCTATCGTACTCATCTCTTATCTCGCCGACAATCTCCTCAATCAGATCCTCAAATGTGAGTATCCCTATCGGACGCCCGTATTCATCAGTCACAATCGCAAGGTGCCTTGGTTCATCCCTCATATCCCTTATTGCCATTTTGACTATCTGGGTCTCAGGGACAAAATAGGCATTCCTGACAAATGCTTTTACTCTGGCATCACCTCTGACGCCGAGCAGGTCCTTTAGATGCAATATGCCAACTATGTTGTCCCTTGTACGCTTATAGACAGGATATCTGGAATGGCCACTGCGTGAGGCAATCTCGAGCACTTCGTCCACGGTTGATTCTTCCTCGACACACTCAACCTCATCCATAGGGACCATTACTGCTGTGACCCTCATCCTTGAAAGATCCATAATCCTGTGAGCGTATGTGTGAGGACCGAGGGCAAGACTGCTTTCGGTCGCCTCTTTTATCAGGGCTCTTATCTCCTCCCTGGTGATGGAGGTTTGTGGCTGGATGCCGCTTGATACCCTTGCAAAGGTTGTACCAAGTCTGGAGGTGAGTATGGCAACTGGATAAAGGACATAATAGGCTGCAGCCAGACCCAGAGATGAGTTCATCAGGAAGACTTCGGGTTTGCTACGTGCGATCGCCTTAGGAATTATCTCGCCGAAAACCAACAGCAGAGCGGTAACGCTTACAGTTGAAATCAGAACCGAATACGCTCCACCAGCTAGCATCAAGAGGTCCGTCGCGAGTGCCGAAGCCAGCACCACGAGAATATTCGTGCCAACCAGGGTCACACTCAACAACATCGCTGGCCTCTCAAGCATCCAGTGAGCTCGTCTGGCAGCTCGGCCACCCTGCTTCGCCAGGGCCTTCACCTTGAAACGATTGCTTGAGACAAGTGACGTTTCACTACCTGCAAAGAAGGCAACCGCAGCGATCGCTGCAGCTATTGCAACAACACGATAAACATATTGCATGAAGCTACCTTCGCTTGTGAATTCTGACTGTGATTATGCGACGCCTGTCAGCATCAACAATTGTGAAAACCAGATTACCTATGGCAATTTGCTCACCAATCTCCGGGATTCTCCCAAGATGGTTGAGGATATACCCTCCAACTGTCTCTGCCTTGGGATTTATGATTGAAGCCCCAATGAGGGCATTCAAATACTCAATCTCCATTCTGCCTGAGACTTCCCATAGATTGCGGGCTATCCTTCGCGATCTGTACCTTTCCTGATAAGCTGCCACGTTGCGCCCGATCACTTCAGCAAGAATGTCGTCAAGTGTGACAATCCCGGAAAACGAACCATACTCATCGACGACCACAGCAAAATGGGCTCTTCCTGAGATGAATTCATGCAGAAGATCGATGAGGGTCTTTGACTCAGGTACGAAAAGGGGTTCTCGTGAGATCTTGCCTATCGGCAGATCAGAATCGATGTTCCTGCGAAGCAAATCCTTCGCATACAGTATCCCTATTATTTTGTCGCGACTCTGGTGGTCAAAGAGTGGTATGCGAGAGTAGCCACAGGATCTTACTATGCCGATTGCATCCTTGATCGGGACATTCGAACCCAGCATAAAGACCTCTGTTCTGGGTGTCATTATGTTTTGAACCGAGAGATTCATCAGGCGTACAATTCCTGCAAGCATGTCGGTCTCTGTCTTATCGAGAACTCCTTCAGTTCTTCCAGTGGCAATTGCCTCAGCAACGTGGGCATGTCTCTCGCTGACCCGCAATCTTTGGCGACCGCTGACTGCGCTCAGAACCAATTTGATGATACCGTCGAGTACGATCCTCAAGGGTAGGAAAAGCTTGACGGTTGCCGCTACGATTGGAACATTTGCGAGCGCCGTCCGCCTCGGTTCACTTACCGCTAATGTCTTTGGCAATATCTCCCCGAATAGCAGTATCAGAGCCGTCATCACAAATACACTCAGCTCCACAGCCCCATGTTTCATAAAGCCACTCACAAGACTTGTACCTATACTCGATGCCGCAACGTTTACAAGCGTGTTGCCTATCAGGATGGCAATAAGCAGCTGATATGGCTCCGTAAGAAGCGAGCCAACCATGAGCGATCTGCGCGTAGGCTTCCTTTGAAGCTCTCTTATGTGATACGGTTTCAGGGAAAAAAGAGCGGTTTCAGAGCCGGAAAAGACCGAAGACAACCATAGTAGAACCAGGAGCAGGATTATTTGAGGTAGAACGTTATTCACCTTTCGCCTGTCTTAGCTGGTTCATTCCTCCAATTGGAAGGGAAACAACGAACGCTGAGCCTTTGCCTTCGCATGACTCTATACCAATCGTCCCGCCGTGCTGGATGACAATGCGCTTGGCTATGAAGAGCCCAAGACCCGATCCCTTTGATTTGGTTGTGAAAAACAGCGAAAAGATCTTGTCTCTGACAGGCTCAGGGACTCCGCTGCCTGTATCTCTGATGACCAGTCTCATCCTGCCATCCTCGAGGGATGTTGAGATCGTGATCTCACCACCATCGGGCATGGCTTCCAGCGAATTCTGTATCAAACTAAGGATTAGCTGCCTGAGTTCAGTCCTGCTTCCTACAACTCTAGCATCTCCATGTCGGAGATCAAAAACCACGCCAACATGCTGCACGGAAAGCGCACCTTTCATCAGATCTACTGATTCCCTGATGACCTCACCGAGATCGACTTCGATGTAGTCATCGCGCCTATGGGTAACACTGCCAGCAAGTTCCTTCAGGTATCTTTCAATCCTGCCTATCTCCTCAATAATCCTCTCAAGGGTAGCTCGGCTGGGATCTGATTTCTTGATCCCGGAAAGTGCAGCTCTTGCCATGAGCCCGACTGAAACCAGAGGCCCCTTAACATCATGCACGAAGGTGGCTGCCAAACCTGCAAGTGCCATCAGGCGTTCTGCCCGAAGCAGCTGCAACTGCTTTCGGCTCAACTCATCATGAGCCTTCTCAAGTTGGTGCAGCCTGTCACGAAGCCTCTGATGAAGTGAAGCATTCATGATGGCAAGCGCCGCCTGACTGGCGAAAGATTCGAGCAAACGCATGTCATCTGTGGTGATCGGCCGATTGGTAACGAAATTATCCGCAACTATGGCACCAAGTCTCTCATCCTCGGCAACGAGGGGAACCACGATGATCTGCTGACTGCCAAGACGCTCAGCCAGGATCCGCACCCGTACATCGTCAAAGTTCTCGACGATACGCGACTTGCCCTCAATGAGGGAAGCGGCAACGATATTGTCCTCGGCATCGATCGGAAACCGAAGCTCCCTGGCAAGTTTCATAATGCCATTGGAGGTGACAGTCTTACGGCGCCTGAGAATTTCCCTCAATGTCAGACCCTCAGTCTCCATTGCTTTCCAGATGGCTTCAGCCTCGGCAGCATGAGTGGGACCAACGCCCATCCTGCCCTTTAGCTCATGGCTCTGCTCATCCACCAGCAATAGGAATGCACGATTGAAGCCCAAACCGTCACCAGCTGTCACAGCCGTGAGTATAATCCTCAAAGTTTCGTCGAGCTCCATTGTACTCTGAAGAGCTCGCCCGACTTCGCTGAGAAGTGTCACCTGTGCCATTCTGCTCCGTGATTCAGCCTTGAGGGATTCAACTCGGCACACCAGATCTCCAACTTCCGCAAGAAGCCTGTCCAACGTTGCAAGCATAGCAGTATCAGCAAGCCTTTTGCCCGAAGCCCTATCGCGATTGCCCTTAAAAACATCGCAGGTAAGACATCTTGATTGCATTCGATTCAGAAGATCCTGAGGGTCTTCAAAGCACATATTCTGCTCAGTCAACCAGCAGATGGAGTTCTCACTGCCATACGCTTCGCAATTGGTGTGATTACACGATGTCCGTTCCCAGCATCGAATGGGTGAAGGTCTAGCCGAAGACGCCACTATAGGTTCCTCCATGAACGCTGCAGCCTATACAAGTGCCTTCTCAAATACCTCGTCAAGTGTATCGACAAAGATAAACTCGATTCCATTCTTGACGATATCGGGAACCTCGAGCAGGTCTTTCTCATTCTTTCGTGGAAGGATCACTCTCCTTATACCAGCTCGCCTTGCTGCTAATATCTTCTCCTTGATTCCACCGACTGGAAGAACTCGACCTTTGAGGGTAATTTCACCCGTCATGGCGATATCGCCACGAACAGGTCTTCGTGTAAGGAGTGAAACAAGACTCGTAGCTATGGTAACCCCTGCTGACGGTCCGTCCTTTGGTACCCCGCCATGAGGAACGTGGATGTGCAGATCGTGCTTCTCATAGAAGTCCTCGTCGATGTCCAACTCACCTGCCTTTGAACGCACGTAGGTAAGTGCTGCTTGAGCTGACTCCCGCATAACGTCCCCGAGTCTTCCAGTCAACGTCAATGACTTACCACCTTTCATCAAACTCGCTTCAACAAAAATTATGTCTCCACCTGCCTCTGTCCAGGCAAGACCGGTTGCCACACCCGGCAACATTGTGCGCTCAGCAACCTCGCGGAAATACTTCTGCGGACCAAGGAATTCCGGCACCCTAGTCCTGGTCACGACAGTTTTCTCTTTTTCACCCTCGGCGACCTTCCTCGCAATCTTCCTTATGATGTTAGCAAGTTCCCGTTCCAGATTCCTTAGCCCGGCTTCCCTGGTATATTCCGAGATAAGAAGCATTATTGCATCATCCTCGAACTCAACATTGTCAGTGCTGAGACCGTGTGCATCCAGCTGGCGAGGAATCAGATACCTCTTGGCTATTTCGAGCTTCTCCTCATCGGTATAGCCAGGTATCTCGATGACCTCCATTCTGTCAAGCAAAGCCGGAGGTACCGTGACAAGGACGTTGGCGGTCGTTATGAACATAACCTTTGAGAGATCGAATGGAACTTCAAGATAATGGTCTGAGAAGTAAGCATTCTGCTCAGGATCAAGCACCTCGAGCAGAGCCGCTGCAGGATCGCCTCGGAAGTCACTACCTATCTTGTCAATCTCGTCAAGCATGAAAAGAGCATTATTCGAGGCTGCCTTCCGAATTCCCTGGATGATCCTCCCCGGTAGAGCGCCGACATAGGTTCTTCGATGTCCTCTAATCTCAGCTTCATCTCTTATACCCCCGAGCGACATGCGTGTAAACTTGCGACCCAGAGCCCGAGCAATCGACTTGCCGAGGGAAGTCTTACCGACGCCAGGAGGACCAACGAAGCAGAGAATTGGTCCCTTGATATCCTTCTTCAACTTTCGCACAGCCAGGAATTCAAGAATTCGCTCCTTTACCTTTTCAAGATCATAGTGATCTTCATCAAGCACCTGCTTCGCCTTGCCAACATCAAGCACATCTTCAGTGCAAACCGACCACGGTAGGGTGATAAGCCAGTCAAGGTAGGTTCGCGAGACGGTGTATTCAGCTGCCTGAGGTGGCATCTTCGAAAGGCGGTCGAGTTCCCTCTCGGCTGCATCCCGAGCCTCTTTAGGCATCTTGGCTGCTTCTATCTTTTGCCTGAGCTCCTCTATCTCAAGTGTGCGCTCGTCAGTTTCACCAAGCTCCCGTCGTATTGCCTTGAGCTGCTCCCTCAGGTAGAACTCACGTTGTGACTTGTCTATCTCATTCTTAACCTGCGACTGTATCTTGCTACCAAGCTCGAGCACCTGGAGTTCTCGATTGAGATAGGATACAAGCTTCTGAAGCCGCTCTTTGATATCAAATGTCTCGAGGATATCCTGTTTTTCCGCCGTCGAAAGATTTATGTTGGAAGCAATTAAGTCAGCTGCACGACTGGCGTTATCGATATTCATAACCGCCACCTGCAGCTCGTCCGGCAGATGGGGGGAAAGATTGACTATTTTCCCGAAGATGTCAGAAACAGTTCTGAGCAGGGCTTGAGTTTCAACTGACGTATCGGTCACTTCAGGAACAGATTCAATCTTTGCCTTCAGGTAAGGCTCCTCCTGTATGAATGACTTGATCCTTATGCGCGAAGTCCCCTGGACCAAAATCCGGGTGCTTCCATCGGGGAACTTGAGCATCTTGAGAATCATCGCCGCAGTTCCAACCTGGTAGAGATCAGAGGGTGAGGGCACCTCTATGTCAGGCTTAAGCTGAGTAGCCAGCCCTATCATGCGGTCACCATTGGCAGCCTCATCGACAAGTTGTAAGGATCGGGCTCTGCCAATTACCAGCGGAGCAATCATATACGGGAAAATCACAGTATCCCTCAAAGGAATTATCCCGAGCTCATCAGGCAACCCGGTTTCAAGCTCAGGCTTGCGAGAAACCTTGCGTCTGGAACGCCGTTTCGGCTGCCGCCTGGTCTTTGGTTTCCTGGCGGTCTTTACCTTCCTTGCCAATCTTACCTCCCCTATCCCTTTATAACACAAAGCGGTCGAAGCTTGGCAACACGTCTAGATATGCCAGCATTGTGCACAACGTTTACAACACGATCTACATCCTTATACGCTTCAGGTGCCTCCTCCGCTATCGTTCGCTTGCCTCGAGCCATTATGATGATGCCCTTGCTTTCAAGCTCCTTCAACAAGGCAGCGCTGTCAGTGACTTTCTTTGATTGACTTCGGCTCCTCACCCTACCAGCCCCATGACAGGTGCTACCGAAGGTCTCGTGCATTGCCAGCTCGGTCCCCACAAGTACATAGGAATGTGTTCCCATATCACCCGGGATTAACACGGGCTGCCCAACCTGCCTGTAACATGCAGGAACCTCAGGATGCCCTGCTGGGAAGGCACGTGTTGCACCCTTTCGATGGACACAAACCTGCATCTCGACTCCGTCAACGATGTGTCTTTCCTTCTTGGCGATATTGTGACACACATCATAAACCAGTCTTAATCCGAGCTCAGCAGGAGAAATGCCCAGTGTCTTTTGAATAGTCTCCCTGGTCCAATGCATAAGACATTGCCGATTCGCCCAGGCATAATTTGCCGCACAGGCCATAGCCGCAAAATAGGCTCGCCCTTCAGGCGACTGTAGCGGCGCGCTGGCAAGCTGTCTGTCGGGTAAGCTTATGTTATACTTCTGGACTGCCTTTCCCATCTTATGGAGATAGTCATCACAGACCTGATAACCAAAACCTCTTGAACCTGAATGAATCAAGATCGCAATCGTCCCGACAGCAATCCCGAATACGTTCGCAACGTGTTCATCATACACCTGTTCAACCAGATCCACTTCGAGAAAGTGATTTCCCGATCCGAGGGTGCCAAGCTGTTCTCGACCCCTTGCGATTGCTCGGTCACTGACAGCGCCTGGATCGGCAGCTTCCATCCTCCCACCCTCTTCCGTCCGCTCAAGATCTTCAGGGTCACCGTAACCGCTACGCACAGCCCAGACTGCACCTTCTTTGAGCACCTTCCGCTCCTCCTGAGGGCTTAGCTTTATCACCCCGGTTGATCCAACGCCGCACGGGATATCGTTGAAGAGATTCCTTGCAAGCTCCTCAATCTTTGGCTTTACATCCTCGTAGGTCAGATCCGTCCGCAGGAGGCGACAACCACAGTTTATGTCATAGCCAACGCCTCCGGGAGATATCACCCCGGTCTCAAGGTCGGTGGCAGCAACCCCGCCAATCGGAAACCCGTAGCCCCAATGCATATCAGGCATAGCCAGGGAATGCTTCACTATTCCGGGGAGGTGAGCGACATTGGCAACCTGCCGAGGGCTTTGATCAAGTTTTATATGCTTCAACAGAAACTCATCGGTGTATAGCAGCCCTGGCACACGCATCCCGCCAGTCTTCGGTATGCGCCAGCGATAGTCATCAACTTTCTCAATTCGTAGATCATTCTGCATCGCTGCCACCATTCAGACGTCAAAGATTATGGTCGTCTTCCACCCATTACCGGATTTCAAAGCAAGTCCATGATAGGTTGCTGCCTTTATCTCTGTTTGTACCCTATGCCTGTCAGGGTCAAAGTCCTCACCAAATCCTGTTGCTCTGAACCTGTGTCCGTCAAGCCTGACATCGGCGAATTCGCAGAAGAGCATCTTGTCCACTGCGTAAACATACAACAGCTCATTCAACCAGGCAACCAGAAGTTCAGACAGATCATCGCCCTCTACCTCAATCTGCCTGTGTTTACGTTTGGTAATTGACTCCAGCCCAAACATAATATCGAAGACAGCAAGGGCACCCCTTACGAAAATACCTTCAACATCGGGGGCAGCAACCTCAATACCGATATCAGCAGTATGCTCGACTATGTTATAGAAGTCCTTGGAACTCATAGGAATCTACCTCGTAGCAAGTGGATAGAATACGGACTATTTCTTGCGAGATCTTGCCTTAGCTTTAGCCCGTCCACTTTCAGAGCTCTCATAGCTTACCTCGTAGGTTACCTTGCCGGCAGCCAGCTCGGCAAGTGCAACATCTACTGGACGGGTCATCTCGGTCTTTATGAGCGGGTTCAAGCCAAGGTTGAGCTGCCTGGCACGACGCGCAGCAGCAACAACTACCTCATAAGAGTTAGGGAAAAGCGTTGGAAGCGCATTGAGTGGAATCTGCTGTTCCACAGGTCTCTCAGGATCAATCTGAACCCTGGGTTCGCTCCTGCCTTCATCAGCTTCAGCTTTCTTGCTTTTCTTCTTTGCCATGGATTATCGTGTCAACCTCCCGATTCTTTGAAAACTTAACGATTAGTCCCATCAACTTATAGACGAGCCTGGCAGCTATGAAATCAGGGGCCCTGTTGTTTGGCTGAGGGCAAAGCTCGACCACGTCGAAACCAAGCACTCGTCTGCCGCCAATCACCCTCTCGAGAAGCTTAAGCAAATCATACCAGCCAAGTCCACCTGGTTCTGGTGTGCCGGTCGAGGGCATAAGGGATGGATCGAGGACATCGAGATCTATGCTCAGATAGATCTCCTCCGGGATGAAGTCGAGATCAACTGCATCGGTACCATCACCGATCAGATCTAGAGCACCAAAAATGCGAACTCGATTCTGGCGAGCAAAATCCGCTTCATCATCGGATATGCTTCTCATGCCGAAAAGACAGCATCTTGTCTTCTCAAAAGCTCTTCTCAGGAAACAGGCATGGCTGAAAGGGCTTTCCTGGTAGGTATTCCGAAGGTCAGCATGAGCATCAAAGCTTACCACCATGTAGTTACTGGCATCGAACGCCCTGATGCTTCCCAGTGCAACTGTATGCTCACCACCTATAACGACCGGGAAGCCACCTGCTGCCACTATCCTGCGAACCTCCTGTTCAACCCTGGCCACCATCTTCTCAGGATCACCAACCAGGATGGCAACGTCATCATGAGTGGCAATGCCGACCTGAGCCGCTACCAGGTCAAGTTCATGATCGTAGAGCTCGATCTGATGCGAAGCCTCAATTATCGCTCTCGGTCCAAGTCGGGATCCAGGAACGTAGCTTGAGGTCCCATCATAGGGTACAGGCAGAAGGTGGAAATAGCTGCTCGCCTTCGAACTGTAAGCATCTGACAAGCCCAGGAAATTCCGACTTTGCGAACATTCAATCTCTTCCATCTTACAGCTCATTGCCCCCATATTCAGTTCAGGCTGCTACCCCACAGCTTCTTCAGGCTTCAGCAACCCTCAGCTCGCAATGCTGTCGTTCGATGCTAACTATCTCCCTGGCCAGCTTGAAGTCCCTGGGATATTCAACACCCCTGTCCAGAATGTTGCGCTCGATCCGTTTTATGCCGAATTGCTCAATAATCGTGCGTTCGGCAGCTTCGACATCGAAGGCGCGGCAGGAAAAAACATCCACGGAGATGCTACCCTCTTCAGGGAAAGTGTGGATGCTAACATGACTCTCTGCAATCAGGACAAATCCGGAGAGGCCCCACCGCTTACGATCCGCATCCTCATATCTGGAAACATATGGACTCATAAGCTTGGTCATGCCTATATCCTCCGGGAACTCGTCAAGGAAGCTGCGGATAAAGCCAGCATCAGCCAGTTTGCTCCGGTCACAACCGTAACCATCCAGCATAAGGTGCAGACCGAAAGTTTCGCCCATCTCCGGACCACCTCCTCGAGGCTGGAAGGGATAGCATCCCTTCGGGTTAGACCAAACTAGCCGGGGGCTTCGTACCACCCCCGGCAAATCCTTCTGACAAATCCAAGTTCAGTCAAACGCCTTATCCCCCAGAAGCCTGCTCAAAATAGACCCTTTGCCCGGGGACAACACCCCCCTCGCTCAACCTCCAGCCAGGCTTCGATCTTATCTATGGAGCCCAGTCAGACTCATCGAGGATCTCGTCTTCATCGGGCCACGCTGGCATCTCGTCCTCCGTCTCGAAGTCGGAGTCAACATAGCGTAGCTCCTCTTCCCATTCCCTATCCTCGATATGCCTGAGGGCACGGCGTTTGCGGCTGGGACGCTCCTCAGCGTCCCACTTCCGCCTCTTCCGTCTCACTTACCCGCCTCCAGCAAGCAAGATCGACCCTAGTACATGCCTTCGCCGTAACCGCCGCCTCCAGGCGTAGCCGGCGCCTTTTCCTTCTCAGGTATCTCAGTAACAAGAGCCTCGGTTGTCAGCATCAGAGCAGCAACCGATGCTGCATTCTGCAGAGCAGTTCTTGTCACCTTGAGTGGGTCGATGATTCCTGCCTGTACCATGTCAACCCACTTGCCTTCAGCAGCATCAAACCCCTCATAGGTGCTCTTGGACTTAATCTGCTCGACAATGATTGATCCCTCGAGACCTGCATTTTCAACTATCTGCCTTGCTGGTTCTTCGAGAGCACGTCTGACGATGTTAACTCCAACCTTCTCATCCTCAGTCAGATCCTTGCTCTTTGCAAGCTTGTCGAGAGCAGGAAGCGTCCTCAGGAGTGCAACGCCACCGCCAGGCACGATCCCCTCCTCAACTGCAGCCTTAGTTGCGTGCAACGCATCTTCAACCATTGCCTTCCGCGCCTTCATCTCCACCTCGGTGGCAGCACCAACCTTTATGACAGCAACTCCACCTGCCATCTTGGCAAGTCGCTCCTGTAGTTTCTCCCGATCATAGTCCGACGTGGTCTCTTCGATAGCCTTCTTTATCTGAGCAATCCTACCGTCGATGTCCTTCTTGGATCCCTTCCCACCGACGATGGTGGTATTTTCCTTATCAATCATGACACGCTTGCATCTCCCGAGGTCTTCAAGCCCAACGTTTTCGAGCTTTATTCCGACCTCTTCGGCTATCATATGACCACCGGTGAGGATAGCGATGTCTTCAAGCATTGCTTTTCGGCGATCACCGTAGCCTGGAGCCTTAACGGCCGCACACTTAAGAACTCCTCGCAACTTGTTTACAACCAGAGTCGCAAGGGCTTCTCCCTCGACATCCTCAGCAATTATCAAGAGTGACTTGCCCGCTCTTGAGATTTTCTCAAGCAGGGGAAGAAGATCCTTCATCACACTGATTTTCTTCTCGTGGATAAGAATGTAAGGTTCCTCAAGTTCAACGGTCATGTTCTCCGCATCGGTTATGAAGTAGGGTGACAGATAACCCCGGTCGAACTGCATTCCCTCAACCACATCAAGCGTTGTCTCCATCCCCTTGGCTTCATCAACTGTTATCACGCCCTCCCGTCCAACCTTATCCATGGCATCTGCAAGCAGCCTACCAACGTTCTCATCGCCATGGGCGGAGATTGCACCAACCTGGGAT
>JALGWB010000028.1 GCA_025774405.1 bacterium | reverse complement strand
CTTTTGTTCCTGATTCCGGCAATTGGTTGTCAGAAGGGTGAGCAGAAGATAGTCGCACGCATAGGTGACGATGTTCTCACGGTGGCACAGATAAAGGAAGAGTATATTGCAATAAGTCCGGGGGCACGTCCTGATCTGCGCACTATCGAGGAGAAGGAGCAGTTTGTCAGGGATGTCGTCAGTAAGGAGATTCTTGAACGTGAAGCTCGCAAGCGTGGTCTTGATCGAACACCGGAAGCCGTTGAAGCTTTCAAAAACGCTCTGCACAGGCAGGCCTGGCAAGCATACTATAACGACAATGTCAGATCCAAGGTGAAGATCAAGGAGGATGATCTCAAGGATCTTTACGCGAAGCAGCGCTACGAATACCATCTCGGCTGGATATTTTTGCTTTCCAAGTCGATTGCTGATGAGCTTGCTGCGAGAATAAAGCAGGGTGAATCCTTTGAGAATCTTGCACGCACGTACTCACTCGATTCATCTCGTGATCGCAATGGTGATCTTGGGACGCGGCCACTGGGACTTCTGCCAGATGATGTTGAGCAAAAGATTATGACCATGAATGAAGGTGAGGTTATCGGCCCACTCGTCTATGACACCTATTACATACTGGTGAAGCTTTATTCGAAGCAGCCAATTGAGCAGCAGGCATACGAGACAGTCAAAACCCATCTTGAATCGTTGCAGCGTATGCGGCGAGAGAACACAGTTCACAGAAATCTGGTTGCAAGGATCAAGCAGAAATACCATCTTACATTCCATGATGATGTCGTAAACTTCGTTGTTTCCAGGTTCAAGTCTCTCTATGAGAATCCTGATGTTCAGCCAGGAGCGATTCCTGATTTCTCTGATGAGGAGCTAAGTCGCAAGCTTGCTACCTACGATGGTGGCGAATGGCAAGTAAGAACATATATCGAACGGATAAAGTCACAGGCGGGTTTGGTCATACCCGGTCAGGCGCTTGATGCAGAGACCCTTAAGTCTCTGGTGGGTGATCTCATAACTGGTGAGCTGTGGGTTTTGGAGATTCGCAACGAAGGCTACGAGAAGCGGCCCGAGGTTCGCAAGGCGGCTGAGAGAGCCCAGGAAGAGGTCATGGTCACGGCACTGCACGATGAAATTGTTAAGGATGTGTCCGTTGACGAATCCAAAATCAGAGATTTCTATGAAGAAAACAGAGACCAGCTCGTGACCGAACCTCAGGTGAAAATCGCTTTAATAGTGGTGCCATCCGAGGATGAGGCAAAGGCGATCTATGAGGAGCTTGAGAGAGGCAAAAGCTTCGCTGAACTTGCAAAGTCCAAATCCATAGATAGGGTGATTGCTGAAAGAGGTGGTGAGCTGATGCGCCCCTTGCTTAAGCGGGAACTCGAGCAACACCCTGATCTGGAGGAGGTTATCGACACGCTCGAAGAAGGTACCTATTCGAAACCTATGATTGTTCCCCCTGGTTTCGGACCTGAAGGATATATGATAGTTAAGGTTCTCAAGAAGATACCATCACGTGCCATGGACTTTGAGGAGATCAAAGGCATGCTCCATGATCGGGTTTTGCAGCTTGAACAGGATCGTGTTTTCGGAGAATGGCTTAAGGATCGCATGGCTGAGTATGATGTCGAGATCTATACCGATGTCATAGGCACAATAGATTTCGCAGACTTGAAGGAGCGTGAGGCTTGAGAACGACTATCATCCTTCTGTGTTTGCTTGCTCCGGTGGTTGGTTTGTGCGAGGAGCTTGTTGACAGGATAGTTGCTGTGGTTGACGATGAACCAATCTTATTGAGCGATGTTGAGAATGCTCTTGCTGAGGAGATCTACCTGATGCGTATCAGGGGTGAGAATGTTTCTGAGGATTCAGCGACTATAAGCAACTTAAGAGAGCAAGTTCTGGAGAAGATGATCGATAGGAAGGTTGTGGTTGTCAAGGCGAGGGAGATGGGGATCGAGGTCACCCGAACCGAGATTCAGGATGCAATCGATAAGTGGATTGAGGATATGACTAGGGCGGCCGGCTCTGAGGAGGCTTTTACAGCCGAATTGGCAAGAGAGGGGCTCACGCTTCAGGATCTCAGACTTCGATATCGCAAGGACATTGAGGAACAGCTGCTTGTCAATCGCTTCATGCGACAGCAGTTCAGCAATGTTGATGTATCGGAAAGCGACATCGTTCACTTCTACGAGACAAGATACGATTCGATCCCTGAACTACCAGCAGTTGTCGGGCTTTCCCACATAATTATCGTACCGAAAATCGATCCGGAGCGAGAGGCCGAAGCAATCAAGAGAATTGAGAGTGCTCACGGGCGGATCACCGCCGGCGAAGCGTTTGAGATCGTTGCCAGGGATGTTTCCGATGATTTGTTATCCAGAAGCAGAGGGGGCCTCATCGGAACAGTCAAACTCGAGGATCTGAGAGAGGAGATTGCCAACATTGCAACGCAGCTCGGTTCCGGTGAAGTCTCGGGGCCTGTAAGGACTCGCTATGGCTTCGAGATTGTAAAGGTGGACACTGTTGAGGACGACCTTTATACCTTGCGGCACATCTTCGTTAGACTCCAACCGTCGCATGAGGACACAGCCAGGGCATTGAAATTAGCGAGGGAGATTAGGTCCGATCTCTCTGCTGGGGAAAGCTTCGAATCGCTTGCCAGACAGTACAGCGATGATGAAGGCAGCCGGGTCAATGGCGGCTACCTCGGGGAAATAGATATTTCTGCTCTGGATCAGGTGTATCGGGATGCTATCGCAAGCATGGAGCCTGGTGATATCTCAGATGTAATCCAAACTGATCAAGGGTTCCAGATCCTCAAGTTGGTATCGAGGGGATCAAGGAGAAAACCAAGTCTGGATGAGGCGAGGGAATGGATTCGCAATTTCATCGAGGCACGCAGACGTCAAGCTCTTTTCGAGAAGTGGCTTGATGAAGCCAGACAGGAGGTTTACATCAAACGCTTGAAGTTATAGCTGTGGGCCATTGGCTTTGAGGCTTGATATATTTCTTAAGCGGGTTGGGCTTATCAAACAACGTTCGGTTGCGAAGCAACTTTGCAAGCATGGTCATGTCAAGGTGAATGGGAGAATTGGCAAGGCTGGTAGGCAAGTTGAACCAGGAGATACGGTCGAACTGGATCTTTATAGGGAACGTCTTGAACTCAGAATTACCGCTATGCCAAAGCGGAATCACAAGCGAAGTGGCGGAACACATTTTTACGATTTGCTGCGGCACGAATATAAAGATCCCTACCTTTAGATCTCCCTCAAACCGGGAAGTGAAGTGAAGCCAACAATTGCCATATCAATGGGTGATCCTGGTGGCATTGGGCCCGAAATCGTGCTCAAGTCCATTCTCAGACCTTCAGTATGGCGTAGTGCTAATCTGAGGATTGTCGGTGGTGCAGGCATTCTCGATGCTACGGCTGGGCGCCTGGGCTTGTCAGTGAGCATCAATGCAGAAAGCATCAAGCTGGCAGACGGCAGGATGGTTAGATTGCATGAGGTCAAAGCTCCCAAAGGTGACCTTACACCTGGGCGCCCATCTCGCACAGGCGGCAAAATAGCTGGCAAGGCGATCAAAATGTCAGTGAATATGGCCATCAATAAGGAGGTTGATGGTATCGTAACTGCCCCTGTTTCAAAGGAATCCCTGGCGTTGGCTGGCTACGGGATGATCGGTCACACCGAGATGCTGGCCAGGCTGACGGGAACGAAGAGCTATGCGATGATGCTGGTCAGGCGAGGCCTGAGAATAGTTTTTGCCACCGGGCATCTACCGGTTGGTAAAATCGCTCAGCATCTCGGCAAGGCCAAAATTCTTGAACGGATAAAGCTGGCCTATCAATATATCGATCTCTATATGGGGGTTTCAGAGCCACGCTTGGGTGTGGCCTGCTTGAATCCCCATTGTGGTGAAGGTGGATTTTTGGGGAAGGAGGAGCAGGACATTATCAGGCCTGCAGTAAGATCGGCAAGGAGAGCGGGCATCAATGTTGAGGGACCACTTCCTGCAGATTATCTTCTTTCCGAGGCTGTCTCGAAGACCTACGATGGTATTATCGTGATGTATCATGATCAGGGAATGATTGCCTTAAGGTCACATGGCTTCGATGAGGTCGTAAATATAACGCTTGGCATTCCCATTGTGAGAACATCACCCGGTCACGGAACCGCATTTGAGATCGCTGGTAAGGGTGAGGCTTCTGAGGCGAGTATGGTATGTGCCATCAGACAGTGTGCCCGAATTGTTGAGAGGATGAGGGATGCTGGTCGAATTTGAAAACGTCAGCAAGATCTATGAACATGGAATCATTGCACTGGATTCAATCAATCTGGTCATAGATAAAGGCGAATTTGTATTTATCCACGGTCCTTCGGGTGCAGGCAAGACCACCTTGCTGAAGTTGATCTACATGGATGAATTCCCAACGAGTGGAGAGGTGAGAGTTGGTGAATACTCATCTGGGAAGATGAGCAGGAAGGATATCGCCATGCTTCGCCGGAAAGTCGGCGTCGTCTTTCAGGATTTCAGATTGATATCCGATTTGACAGCCCTTGAAAATGTCGCTATAGCCCTTAGGGCTGCTGGTAAAAAACCGGAGGAGATCAGGAAGCGAGCAAATATAGTTCTGCATTCAGTCGGGTTGTCAACCAAGCGGCATCAACTGCCGCCAAAGCTTTCAGGCGGTGAACAGCAGCGTACCGCCATTGCAAGAGCTATAGCGCTCCGTCCGGCTTTGTTGCTTGCCGATGAGCCGACAGGCAATCTTGACCCGGATACAGCCCTGGGCATTTTCGATCTCTTGATTGACATCAACAGGTCGGGTACGACCGTTGTGGTGGCCACACACGATCTGAGACACGCCGAAAGGCTCCGAAAGCGGATGATTCGACTGGAAGAAGGCAAGCTGGTTACCGATGGAGGCATGATAGGTGTATCACCTTAAACAGGCGCTATCTGGGATAAGAAGGGCAGGTTTCATGTCAGTTGCATGCATAATAATTATGACTTTCTCGCTTCTTATCCTCGGCATATTCTTGATGGCTACGGCTAATCTCCGGGAGATCTTGAGATATGCTCACGAGAAGGTCGAAATAGTAGCCTTCCTCCATGATGATGTTACGAAGGAAGCTGCAGATTCTCTAATACTTGAGGTTGAAAAGATTCCATACGTCGAGAGTATCCGCTATGTCAGCCCATCAAGTGCGCTGGATAGGCTCAGGGCGGAGTTTGGAACCAGGAGTTACATTCTCGATGCACTAGATGTGAATCCACTGCCAGCCTCTATTGAAGTGACCCTGAAGCCCCAATACAGACTGAAAGCAAGGATAGTGGGTGTGGCTGAGCGAATCCAGCAGTTTCCACAGGTTGAGGATATTAGCTATGGCAGGGGTTGGATAAGTAGGTTGGAGCGCCTGGTCAGAGCAGTCGCTATCGCTGATCTGGCTGTAGGGCTTGTGGTGGGAATCGCTGCTCTTGTTACGGTTTCATATACCGTGCGCTTGACTCTATATGCGAGGCGTGAGGTTATAAGGATTCTCAAGCTCGTTGGTGCGACTGATGGTTTTATCATGTCGCCATTTCTTATCGAGGGAGCGATCCACGGTCTCATCTCGATAGCAGCTTCGCTACTTATACTCTATCTTGGCTATCGGGTGATTTATGTCAAAATACCACAGGCTGTGTTTGTGCCATCGCAGCTCATCGCCTTCTACATTGTTTTCGCGGTCGGTGTCGCTATGTTGGGGAGCTGGATCTCACTGCGATCTTTCCTACGGGAGAAAGTCCAGTGAGAAGTATTCCATTCATAAGCGCATTCATCCTCTTGATAGGTCTGACCTATGGCTCAATAGTATCTGCTCAGCAACCACGTTCTCCCTCAGGCCAACTCAGCGGTGAGCGCAGTAGCATAGAGGAGCAGCTGAAGCAGAAGGAAGAGGAGCTTGAGAAAATCAGAAAAGAGCTGGAAACAAAGCGCCGTGAGGCTCAAATGCTGGCTGGGCAGGAACAGGATCTGGTCCTGGAACTTGAGCGATTAAATAGAGAAATAAGGGCAAACCGAGAGCTGCTCAGGACCCTCGAGGAGAAGAAGAAGGTTGTTCTGGAGGATCTACAGCTTACCCAGCGAGATCTCGAAGCCGCTCAAGCATCTTTTGAACTCGCCCGGGACAGATTGAGCAAGCGAATTAGAGCGATTTACAAGTTCGGTCGAGGACAGATTATGGAGATTCTCCTGACTGCACGGACTTTTGCTGACCTTGCCAAACGAATCTATTATCTTTCAGTGATAGCGGAGCATGACAGTGAACTCATGGGAGAATTTGAGCGAAAACTTGAGACCAGGCAGGTTCTGGTAGATCATATAAGGGCTAAGAAAGCAAATCTTGAAGCTGTTGAAAGGGAGGTGAGAGAGGAGACCCGCAAGCTTGAACTCAGGAGGGAAGAACGCGATGCAATCGTTGCGAAGCTGAAGCAGAAGCGGTCCTACTATGAGAATCTCGCTCGAAGACTGGAAGAAGCCAGCAGGGAACTTGAGTCTGTGATAGATAGACTTGAGGGTAGGCGCCAGAAGGTCAGAGTTGGAGTAGCCTTCGATTCCCAGCGGGGCAGGCTGATGTGGCCATGTGAGGGTGAGGTGATCTCAGAATTTGGAGTCGAGACTCATCCAAGGTTTGGCACCATCATAAGAAACAACGGGATTGATATCAAGGCGTTGCCCGGTACAAAGGTGAGGGCGATCGCCAGTGGCAGCGTAAGTTTCGCTGGAAGTGTCTCAGGACTGGGCAAATGCGTTATCATAAGTCATGGAGATGGTTATTATTCGCTCTATGGGCACCTTGAAAGCATTAGCGTAAGGACAGCCTACGAGGTTAAGCAAGGTGAGGTCATTGGTACCCTTGGTGAGACGAGCACTCCAGAGGGGGCAGTGCTTCACCTTGAGATAAGGAAAGGTAAGAAGCCGCTTGATCCGGAGCAATGGCTTTTGAGATAAGGGGTGAGGGAAATGGGTGAGAATGACATTGATGTAATACAGATTGAGTTGAAGGGTGAAAGAACTGACTATTTCCTCAATAAGAAGGGGCTGCCCATAAAGATAGGCGACTATGTAGTGGTTCAGGTTGAGCGCGGACGCGACATGGGAAAGGTCATTCGCACGGGTGAAGATCTCAAGAAGGTTACCAAGATAAGGCCGGTGACCCAGGAGGTTTTGAGAAGGGCAACCGAAGAGGATATGGCCAGGTTCGAAGAGAACAAGCAGAAGGAGGAAGAGGCGAGGAAGGTTTGTGAGGGAAAGATCATTGAGCACAAGCTGCCAATGAAGTTGGTTGATGTTGAATACCAACTCGATGGCAGCAAGATCACCTTCTTCTTTACTGCCGACGAGCGCGTGGATTTCCGCGAGCTGGTTAAAGACCTAGCAGCCGTCTATAAGACGAGGATCGAGTTAAGGCAAATCGGGGTGCGTGACGAGGCTAAACGGCTTGGCGGGATAGGTTCATGCGGCAGAAAATACTGCTGTACTACATTCCTCCAGGAGTTTGAACCTGTAACCCTGAGGATGGCGAGGGATCAGAGCCTTTCAGTAAGCCCGACCAAGATATCAGGGGCGTGTGGTAGGCTTATGTGTTGTCTGGCTTTTGAGCGTGACTACTACATGGAAGTTGCCAAGCGGCTACCAAAGGTTGGAACCAAAGTGAAGACCATTTATGGCGAGGCAACGGTCACCGGCATAGATATTTTCTCTCAGGTGGTTATTGTGGAGGATGAGAGTGGCGGTGAAATGCGCCTGACAGCTGATGCCCTAAAGGGCTACCAGGGACAACTTGAAGATGCTAAGATCGAGAGCACGGAGGAAGAGGCAGAAGATGAGAAATAAGTTCTACATCACCACCGCGATTGACTATGCAAACAATGTTCCCCATCTTGGCACCGCGTATGAAAAGGTCTGTGCCGACATAATAGCTCGCTACATGCGGCTCAAGGGGTTTGATACGTTCTTCTCGATGGGCAATGACGAACACTCCCAGAATGTCTATAAGGGCGCTCTCAGTAAGGGGCTTTCACCTCAGGAATTTACCGACCACATGGCTCAGATTTTTCAGGACACCTGGAAGGGGATAGGGATTTCCTATGACCGTTTCATACGGACCACGGAGGGTAAACACGTAAGGGCTGTTGAGGAGGTATTCCACAGGATCAACACGCGCGGTGATATCTACAAGGCTAAATATGCTGGCTGGTATTGTGTGTCATGTGAGGGTTTCTTAAAGGAAGAGGATCTCGTCGACGGAAAGTGCCCTGCACACCGGATGGAGCCGAAGTGGATAGAGGAGGAAAATCTTTTCTTTGCCCTATCCAGATATGCCGATAGGGTGCTTGAACATATCGAGAAGAATCCGGATTTCATTCAGCCTGAAGCAAGACGAAATGAGATTGTGAGTTTCATCAAGGGTGGAGTGAGTGACGTAAGCATTTCGAGGGCTGGGGCTGAATGGGGGATTCCCGTACCGACTGAACCCTCTCACGTCTTCTACGTCTGGTTTGATGCATTGATTAACTATCTGACAGCCGTTGGCTTCCCGGATGAGATGGAACTCTTCGCTCGTTACTGGCCGGCAGATCTTCATGTGATTGGTAAGGACATCACTCGGTTTCACTGCATCCTGTGGCCAGCAATGCTCATGAGTGCTGACCTCGAATTGCCTCGTGCAATCCATGGCCATGGCTTCATTACGTTCAAGGGTGAGCGAATGAGTAAGACACTTGGCAATATCGTTGAACCGCTTGATCTTGCAAGAAAATATGGTCCAGATTCACTCCGCTACTATCTTGCCAGAGAGATCGTCTTCGGCAAAGATGGTGATTTTTCGTGGGAACAGTTTATCCAGCGTTACAATTCGGAGCTCGCCAACGATCTTGGTAATCTCCTGAGTCGCACCTGCGGGATGATCAAGCAGTATCTTGATGGAAGGATACCCACAATTGCTGAGCGTGCAAAAGATGGGTTCGAGAAGATGCGTGCCGAGTGCGAAGAAGCTCAGGCAGCATATTTCAAGGCAATGGATGCCTACGAGATTCACAATGGCATAGCCGAGGTCTTCAGGATCATACGTGCCGCCAATCGCTTTATCGAAGAAAAGGCCCCCTGGGCACTGATGAAGCAATCTGATGGCAAGCCCAGGACGGCGGCAGTTCTGTTTACCGTCTGCGAGACGCTGCGCCAGGTTGCTGTCTTGCTTTCACCCTTCATGCCTGGCAAAGCACAGGAGATGTGGCGAGCACTTGGGATAGCGCGGAACATAACCCATGGTGTCTTCGATGAAACCCTGAGATGGAGAGATGACTGGAGCGATATTTCAACGCAGATAGGTCCGATTCGACCGTTGTTCCCCCGAATTGAGACTGAGGCGCAGCGCCAGGCAGCGCCTGAGCCAAAAGGAAATCTTATCAGCATTGAAAAATTCAAGCGCATGGACTTAAGAGTCGCACGAGTCAAGAGTGCATCCATCGTACCGGGTGCAAAGAAGCTCCTCAGGCTTGAGATAGATCTAGGTGATGAGGAGCGCCAGATTGTTGCTGGGATCGCTGATCATTACGCGCCTGAGGAACTGACGGGCAAGAAGATAATAGTGGTTGCCAACCTGAAGCCAGCGCGGATTAGAGGGATTGAATCGCGGGGTATGCTATTGGCTGCAACAGATGGTGACAAGGTCATCTTGCTTGTACCTGATAGGGATGCCTCGGCCGGTGCAAAGATTTCCTGAGGTCCTGCCATGATCGATACCCATGCTCATCTAACATCGGGCGAATACAGCGGTGACCTGGCAGCCGTGCTCCGCAGAGCACGAGAGGCGGGATTGAATGCCATCATAGCTGTTGGCTTTGATATCCCTTCAAGCCGGGCCTCCGTCCAATTGAGTGAGGTTGAAGAGGATGTGTTTGCGGCTGTCGGGGTGCATCCTCACGATGCTCGCACACTTGATGAGGCAGCGCTTGCAGCCTTAGAGGATCTCTGCACCAACCCAAAGGTTGTGGCGATTGGGGAGATAGGTCTTGATTTTTATCGAAACCTCTCACCCAGGCGAATACAAGAGCGGGCATTCAGGCAGCAGATAAGGCTTGCCAGGAGGCTCCAGCTTCCGATCATAATTCACGATCGTGATGCCCATCGCAGGGTGATTGAAATCATGCGAAGTGAGAAGGTTTGCTGCGGGGTTATGCATTGTTTTTCGGGAGACATCAACATTGCCCGTCAGGCTCTCAGCATGGGGTTGCATATTTCCTTTGCAGGTCCGATAACCTATCATGGAAGGAGGGCTGCAGATATAGTGCGGCGAATTCCCGAAGATCGTATCCTCATTGAGACCGACTGCCCTTACCTTGCCCCGGCTCCGCACAGGGGCAAGCGCAACGAACCAGCATACCTAAGGCTGGTCGCTGAGCGGCTGGCCGAGCTGCTGGGAAAGACAGTTGAAGAAGTTGATGCAATCACCGAGAACAATGCTCGCCACCTCTTCAAACTTCCTGAATAGAGTTGAATCACGTGCCTCCTAGTCCTGTGATGGGTGCTTTGCGTGTCGAGCAATAGATGCCGAGCGGTGATTGCTACTGCTTTCTCTTCAGGATAGCGACGAGCAGGTAGCCTGGGAGGTGGTTGAAGCGGCTCAGAATGCGGCTCAGGATCTCAACGACACCACACCACGCAAGCCAAAGCACACGACTCCATTCGAAGTAGTATTTTAGAAAGTGAAGCTCTGCAATCCGCCCGGTCCGATACTCTTTGATGATATCAGCATTTGTCTTTGCAGCTATGTGCTTAAATGTCGCAAGTGGTGTCTCGTGACCTGGCTGCCACATGGCCCTGGCATCGGCATACCGCTTTGCCTTCATATAGGTTGAAGCGCGGGATGATGGCGCGATGAGGAGGACCCTGCCATTGGATCTGGTTACGCGCAGCATCTCATTGACGATGACCACTTGCTCGTCTTCAGTGAAGTGCTCAATCACGCCAGCGCTCCAGGTGAAGTCGAAGATGCCATCCTTGAATGGGAGGCTGAGCACAGATGCCTGGACCATTGCGGGTTTGAGGTTTTCACGAGCGAAGAAACCTCTTGAGAGTTTCAGAGCTTGTGGTGATAGATCCAGCAGGAAGACATCCGCACCCTCGGCTGCAAGATCAAGCGATACGAGTCCCGTGCCCGAACCTGTCTCGAGGATCAGCTTATGAGCACAATCGGGCATCTCCAGCCTGACGATGTCCCGCACCGTTCGATAGATAACATCTCTGACAAAGGCTTGTCCAAGCCGTCCACTACTGAACTTGCCCTTCTGGTCCCAGATGTCATCCCAGCGTTCACTTGCCGCCATTGTACCTTGAAGATACCAGACACAATGAGCCCTCGCAACTGCGCTTTTGGATTACCAGCACAACAGGACCATTGTGTTTCTGCACGTCTTCTGGTATACTATCAAAAACGTGGGTGGCACTTTTAGGCGGTGATGATGCGTTCCAATGCGTGGCTTCTATTCACTGTTTGGTTAATGTGGCTACTGGCCCTGCCCATGCTGGGCGGGCTCGCTCCTCAGAATGCCACTGCTCAGGCAAGGGATGTCAGCGCCTGGATGATATCGGAGAATTACCTCTTTGCATTTGCGGTCATTGCCGATAGCCATATACGGATAAGGCTTCCGTATGATAGTCGCCAGTATCTCAAGGCGCTGTCGATCTCAGAGGAACTCCTGTCCAACTGTGTTGAGGATATCAATAACCACAGACCTGCCATCGATTTCGTCGTTCACCTGGGGGACGTGACTGATTGGGGCGAGACACCTGAGTTTTATGCTGCTCAGGCAATCCTCGATGAGCTCAACGTCCCGCTCTATCCGATCGTTGGAAATCATGACAACTTCAAGAGCGATGGCAAGGAAGCCTGGAAGCGATTCGCACGCCGAGAATCGACTCAATATAGTTTCGATTACAGGGGAATTCACTTCCTTGCCATAGACTGCACCCTGGACCCGTAT
>JALGWB010000366.1 GCA_025774405.1 bacterium | reverse complement strand
AGGTGATGACAGATTTACGAGGGGAAGACCCCATCCCATGATTGATCAGTCCTTCAGACTCACAAGGCTTCGAAAGGAACTCACCGATCCGCAAACCGCCATCATCATGCTTGACGTGGTACTTGGCTATGGATGTAACGAAGATCCAGCAGGTGAGATTGCATTGGCGATCACCTCGGAGCTTGGAAGGAATCTCGATGAAGGCGATTGTATAATCATCGCCAGTGTCTGCGGAACCCCCGGTGACCCCCAGGATTATCAAGTTCAGAGGCAGAAGCTTAGAGCATGTGGTATTCTGGTTGCTGAAACCAATGCGCTTGCTTCCGAATTGGTACTGAAGGCTCTTACCAGAGGCAAAGATGGATAAGCTGAGCAATCTATTCGGCTCGAGACTCAGAGTTGTCAATGTGGGAAGTGAAATCTTCGCCGATGCCTTAAGACGCCAGGGTGCAGATGTCATTCAGGTCGATTGGCACATACCCTGCGGTGGCAGCGATGACCTCGTGGCAATCCTTACCAGGATAAGAACTCAGCAGATAGTTCACAACCGCAGGCGACTGCTGCTTCAGGATCTCATAGATCAAGCGAACCAGAAAGCCGTTGACATCCTCAATGCCTCGCATCCGATGCTTTTAGGAGTTGCCAGGGCACTTGATGTCATTCCTGGTATGGAAACCAACTTGATCCTGCATGCGGGTCCTCCTGTTGACTGGGAACATATGTGTGGACCGATGAGAGGGGCTGTAATAGGGGCTTTGATCTATGAAGGCTTGGCAGACGATGAAGACAAGGCAGGACGTCTTGCCGCATCCGGCAAGATAAGATTCGAACCATGCCATCACCACAGTACTGTTGGCCCAATGGCAGGCGTTGTGTCAGCATCGATGCCAGTCTGGATCGTCGAGAACAGGTATAACGGCAACAGGGCATACTGTACTCTTAACGAGGGGCTTGGAAAGGTTCTCCGCTATGGAGCTTTCAGTGAGGATGTGATCAATCGGCTGAAGTGGATTGAAAAGGTGCTTGCACCCACACTCGCCGAGGCGATCAAGCTCCATGGCGAAATCGATCTTCGGACAATCATAGCTCAGGCTTTGCAGATGGGTGATGAGGGACACAACCGCAATAAGGCGGGCACATCGCTTCTCATAAGGGAGCTTGCACCAGCAATCGCACTCGTCAAAACCTCCAATAGTACAAAGAGCGATGTTATGCAGTTTATGCATGGCAATGATCATTTCTTCCTCAATCTCACAATGCCTGCTGCAAAAGCCTCGCTTGATTCGATAAGAGGTATCAAGTACTGCAGCGTGCTGACGGCAATGGCTCGCAATGGCACCGAATTCGGCATTCGTGTAAGTGCACTTGGGGAGAGGTGGTTCACGGCTCCTGCACCACATGTGAAGGGACTCTACTTCCCTGGCTTCTCTGACAATGATGCCAATCCCGACATTGGTGACAGTACGATTTGTGAAACCTACGGCATTGGCGGCTTCGCCATGGCAGCAGCTCCAGCGATAGTTGAGTTTGTTGGTGGTACCTCGCAGGATGCCGTCAACTTCACGCTCAGGATGTATGAGATCACAGCAGGTGAGAGTTCCAACCACAGAATTCCCTTCCTCGGTTTCAGGGGAACACCGACGGCAATAGACCTGACGAAGGTCGTCGAAAAGAACATAGTCCCGGTGGTAAATACCGGCATTGCTCACAGAAAGCCAGGTATTGGGCAGGTCGGAGCAGGTCTGGTTGAGCCGCCGATGAAGTGTTTCGAAGATGCTTTCAGGGCTTTCTATGATGAGATTGCAGAAGCCTGAGTCGATTACTTAACCCACGGAGGAGGAACCATGAAGGCGATTGAATTCGGAATAGTTGATCTTACTCAACCCCTCAGCGTGCTGACTCCCGCCTGGCCCACATATGAGCCACTCCAGGTCAAGTTCTTCAAGCGCCTTGCCCCCAATGGAGCCAATGGGCAGCTCATAACCACCAGCAACCACGTTGGTACCCATCTTGACGGCCCGCTTCACTTTTGCACTCATGGCGGCGACATAGCAAGCCTGCCACTCAATGGCTACCTCTGTGGCAAAGGAGTGGTTGTCGATATAAGTGATATCTGTGAAGACTACGGCATCTATACATCGAGTGATATTGAGCAAAGGGTTGATGTCGAAGAAGGCGATATCCTCATAATCAATACAGGCTATCATCGTTATGCCTGGGACCAGCCGGAGGCTGACGAGGTCCGCTACATGGTTCGCCACCCAGGTCCAACCATGGAATTCGCTGACTGGTGCAAG
>JALGWB010000365.1 GCA_025774405.1 bacterium | reverse complement strand
AGCCGCCTGCGCCAAGTATTGAATCACCTGAGGATGGATTTGAGACGACCGAGGAAACCATCGCGGTGAAAGGGAAGGGACATGCGGGTTACAGCATTGTTCTCTTTAGGAACGATGTGGAGGTGCAGAAAGTCACCGCTGACGGGAACTCGAAGTGGGAAATTAGCAATGTGCCACTTCTTGCAGGGGACAATAGACTGCTGGCAAAGATCGAGGGAACTGACGTTAAATCCAAAATCGTTGTGGTGAAAAGAAAGGTTCCACAGCCTGACTTCAAGTTTCCATGGGCAGAGGGCGAGGCACGCTACTGGACTGGTGGTCCCCACGCAAGAGGCTGTGGTTCTTGTGTGATGACCGCGGATGCGCTCTCTGGTCTGGACTTCAGTGGCAGGTGGAAAGTATACGCGGCCGCTTCTGGGACAATCGTAAGAGCGGAATGGTTTGATAAGACGTCCGGGAAGGGAGTGGAAATCGATCATGGTGATGGCTGGGGGACTCAGTACATACGTTTAGAGGAGATTAGCCCCAAGATCAAGGAAATGAAGGGAAAATGGATCCCAAAGGGTACCTATTTAGGGATCAGCGGGTGTTCGGGCAGCGGTGCCAAGCGAACAAAGATAGTGGAGGGCAAGGTAATCACCCAATGTATCCAACATCTTCACCTTGAGCTCAGGCGAAATGGCAGCCCTGAAACGTGGGTCGGAAAAGTTATCGATGGATGGACAGTTCATGCCATGGGAATCAAAGGCCAGGAAGGCGAGTTCCTTAACTATCAAGGTTCAATGACGCGGGGCGAGGAAAGTATTAAAGAGGCTGAATGGTGTAATACACCAATAGCCCTGGTAACGATAGGTGAGCAGACTCGAGTAGCAGACTCCCCGCATAAGAAGTGTAACCAAGATCCTTCTCAGAATAACGAGGTTTCTTCATCCTGCAATCAACTGATATCGAGTAATCGCCTCCCTGAGAATGAATAACAGGAGCGTAATCATATGTTTCAAGAGCGTCGGGCAACTGAGGATGTTGTGTACGCTACCATAGTGAACCTCATTGGATTGTTGGCTGTCATCGGAATTGTGATAACAGCGTGTGCGCAAAGGGATCAGCTCGTTGTGTCAAGTAGGCCTAACGGAGCGACAGTTCTCGTGGATGGGGAAGAAAAGGGCAAGACTCCTCTGAAGCTGAGGCTTGAGCCGGGTGAGCACCTTGTCAGCCTTTCGCTTGAACACTATATGCCTTGGGAAGAGATGGTCACCATTGAGCAGGGAGAAGAGCGACGAATAGAGCCGACCTTGCTATTCGTACCATATACCACCCCTCTTTCGGAAGCCATGGGGAAACTTCCAGCATGGTCGTCGGATGGCTCAAGAGTTTACTTCATCCAAAGCACGGCTGAGGGTGATCGAGTAGCGCAGGTCGAGGTAGAACAGCCTTCAGAGGAAAGCGAATTGCTTTCCATCGATGGAAGAGTGCTCACTAGAGGCAGTTGGTCGTCTGACGGCAGACAACTGCTGGCTATTTCGTCAACCGATGGCTCCAGGGGGTTGTTCATTTTCGATCTTAGTTCTGGAGAGCAGTCAAAGGTTTATCAAGAAGGTGGCGAGGAAAGGTTTCTGACGGTATCGAATTTTGACGCGATAGCGACCTGGGGAGCTGAGAGAGAAGTGTATTTTGTGTTGTACCGATTGGGACCCAATTGGGGTGCAGACAATCCCTATGATCTCATTCAAGAGGTTTGGTGGTCCGGTCGTGACCGAACCGAATTAAAGATGTTGTATGATTTCCCTTTTCCCGTGTTAAGTAGCGTGGCCTGGGCACCTAGCGGGGGCTTGTTGCTTGAGAAGTATGACGGTCTGCTTCGCACGACAGCCTCGGATATTGAGCCATTGCCTTTGGTAGACTCAGGTGTTATGAAGGCCAGTGAATGGGCGCCCGATGGTAGCCGCATCGCGTATCTCTGGGTCGAGGAAGAATCCGAACCAGAGAACACTTTGTCAGTTTTGGACATGGCTGGAGATCACACGGAAGAGTTGATTAGAGGGAATTTGACCCACTTCCATTGGATGCCTGACAGTAAACAGTTGGTATATTTCGCCTATTCGGCTTTGACAAACAGCTCATCTTGCTGGGCTGTTGATGTTGAGACAGGCGACAGGATTCTTCTTGCAGATTCGGGTGTTCTCGGGCAGCTTGTTAGTGACTTTGCCATCTCCCCCGATGGCAAGAGAATCGCCTTCGAGGGCGAAGACGGCAATATTTGGCTCTTGACCTTGAGCGAGTGAGGTAGAAGACGATGTTCTGTCCCAGGTG
>JALGWB010000364.1 GCA_025774405.1 bacterium | reverse complement strand
GTGGAGTTGATAGAGCCGATAGCGATGGAGCAGGGGTTGACATTTGCGATACGTGAGGGTGGACGTACAGTGGGACAGGGTGTGGTTGTCGAAATCATCGAATAATCAGGCGAGCAACGGAGGTAGTCGTACGTGCCTGGACAGAAGATAAGGATAAGACTCAAAGGCTATGATCATGCGACCGTGGATCGGTCTGCTCATGAAATCGTCCAGACGGCGAAGCAAACGGGTGCAAGGGTTTCGGGACCGATACCGCTACCAACCAAGCGCTCGGTATATACTGTGCTCCGCTCGCCGCATGTGGACAAGAAGTCAAGGGAGCAGTTCGAGATTCGAACCCACAAGCGGCTGATAGACATCTGGGATTCTACACCACAGACCGTTGAAGCATTGATGAAACTGGATCTGCCTGCGGGTGTTGACATCGAGATAAAGGTGTAAAGCGGGTACGACGAGGAAGGTGAAACGCATGAAGGGGATAATTGGGAGAAAAATCGGCATGGCCCGGATATTCAGCGACAAGGGGGAATCGATTCCGGTTACGGTGATCGAGGCTGGTCCCTGCCCGGTGGTTCAGGTGAAGACCAGGGACAGGGATGGCTATGATGCTGTTCAGATTGGCTTCGGGCAATTGAAGAAGAGCCGGACCAACAAACCTCTTTCGGGTCATTTCGAGAAAGCCGGCGTGGAGCCAGCTCGCATCCTTCGCGAGGTAAGGGTTGATGATCCGTCTGCTTTCGAGATTGGTTCCGAGATTAAGGCAGACATATTTCAGGTTGGTGAGAAGGTCAGCGTTACCGGTTTTTCTAAGGGTAAGGGCTTCCAGGGTGTGGTCAAGCGCTGGGGCTTCAGCGGGTGTGGCGACTCCCATGGGAGTAAGTCGCACAGGAAACCTGGTTCCATCGGGCAGTGTGCCACTCCTTCGCGGGTCTGGAAGAACAAGAAGATGGCAGGACATGCAGGCAATCGCAGAGTAACCGTTCGCAATCTTGAAATTGTCAGGGTGGATCCGGAAAGGAACCTGATAGCAGTCAAGGGTGCGGTTCCAGGACACCCGAAGTCATATGTGATCATAAGGGGCTGAAGCTGAGGAGATATGTAAGCAATGGAACTTGACGTTCTGACAAGGGAAGGCGCGAGTGCTGGAAAAGTGGAACTGCCTGATGATGTATTCAATGTGAAAGCGAAAAAGCATCTGTTGCACGAAGCCATCCGATCCTATTTGGCGAATCAAAGACAGGGGACGGCATCGACGAAAGGTCGCTCTGAAGTGAGGGCAAGCGGTCGTAAGCCCTGGAGGCAGAAAAGGCTTGGAAGAGCGCGGGCAGGGACCGTTGCCTCACCAATCTGGGTTGGTTGTGGAGTTGCGCACGGCCCTAAACCGCGAGACTATTATTTCATTCTGCCGAAGAAGGCGAGAAGACTTGCCATAAAAGCAGCGCTTTCCATGAAGGCAATGGCTGGGGAGATCAGGGTTGTCGATTCGCTTGATGTGGATCCGCCAAAGACCAAGGAAGCAGTCAAGTTGCTGAGAGCGCTGGGTATTGAAGGCGAAAAATGCTTATTGGTTGTGCCCGAGAAGCGGGAAGGATTGTTGAGGGCTACAAACAACCTGGCAGGTGTACGAACTACCATTGCGAAGGATGTCAACATTTACGATATTCTAAGTTCAGACAAGATCGTGATCGACAAAGATGCGATTCAGCCGATCGTGGAGGTGCTGACACATTGAGAGATCCAAGGACAATCATCTTGAGGCCCATTGTTACCGAGAAAGGGTCGGCGATTAGGGACCGTGAGAACAAGTACCTCTTCAGTGTTGTCCGCGACGCCAACAAGATTGAGATAAAACAGGCAGTTGAAAGCCTGTTCGGTGTGAAAGTGAAAAGTGTCAAGACGATGGTAATGCACGGTAAGGTCAAGAGAATGGGTATTTTTGAGGGGAAGCGACCCGACTGGAAGAAAGCAGTTGTCACTCTTGAAGAAGGGCAAACAATCGATCTCTTTGAGCAGGTGTAAGCTATGGGAATCAAAAGGTATAAGCCGGTAACACCAACTCTGAGGTACAGGACGACCTCGACTTTTGAGGAAGTCACCCGAACCGAGCCAGAGAAGAGCCTGGTTGTACCGTTGCCGAGGAAAGGTGGACGGAACAATCAGGGGCGGATAACAGTCCGTTATCGTGGCGGAGGACACAAGCGCCTCTACAGAGTAATCGATTTCCGAAGGGACAAGTTTGGAATCCCGGCAAAGGTTGCTAGCATCGAGTATGATCCGAATCGCTCAGCGAGGGTGGCTTTGCTCAACTATGCTGATGGTGAA
>JALGWB010000027.1 GCA_025774405.1 bacterium | reverse complement strand
AAGGCGAGCCCAAGATAGAGATTGGCTTCAAAATTGGCTGAGTCACTTTCGACAACACGCTCGTAGTGTTCGGCGGCATCCCCAACCCTTCCCTGCTCAAAATAGACCCGTGCAATCTCCAGCTCCTCGCCTATGCCTGGCTGTGCTTCCCTCGATATGCCGGCTTCTTCGGTGACGGGCTTCGGTCCGCAACCGACAAGAAGAACAACACCGAGAACCAGGATTAAGCGTCTCAACTCAAACTCCCCTGAACCAGTCCACATCATTAGACGCTACAGGCAGAAGATAGCCAACTCAGTGACTAAAGACAAGCCATGCACTGTCGTATCCCCGTGGAATTGGCCTTGATCGTTGTTGACTCGACCACCTCAGGCAGTATATCGTTTCTGCTGAAGGCAAGTGCTGGGAGAAGCTGGTGGTTGCATCCGCACATCGATCGTTAAACCTTCTCACGCGGGCAATTCGAGCTTACTTGGGATTGAGCCCTTTCTGCGTGTCATTCGAAGTTACACGCAGATGTAATGCTCGCTGCAAGCATTGCCATCTTGGCGGAAGGATCGAAGAGAGCGTAGCTCCACCAGAGCGCTATCAAGAGATCTGCCGCCAGGTCAAACCACTTGCCATCCTGATCTCAGGTGGGGAACCGCTACTGCGCAAGGACCTGGTCGATGTCGTTACCAGCCTTCACAACCCAGGTGGTCCACCGTACATAGCAATAACAACCAACGGTTGGCTACTCAACTATGAAACGTATGAAGTGCTCCGACAGGCGGGCGTCGATCGCTTCTCAATCTCCCTCGACTATCCTGATGAACGACATGATGAATTTCGCAATATGCCGGGGCTCTTCAACCACATAAGGAATTTCATCAAGCGACTCGATCACAACAAGCCGAAACCTATCAACATAAGTTGTGTTGTCCATCGGCACAATTATCGGGAGCTTCCCAAAATTGCTGAGCTCGGCAACCAGTGGGGTGTGAGAGTAAATTTCAGCACCTATACTCCTCTCAGAACAGGTGATACTGATTACATGCTCACGAAGGATGATCTTTTGGAATTCAGGAAAATCATCCACATTCTCATCCGAATGAAAAGACATGGCAGCAACATCCGAACCTCCGATTATGTACTTAACAACATGGTGACCTTCTTTGAGAAAGGAGGCCTTGCTGGATGCAGAGCAGGCAGGCGCTACTTCGTTGTCAACCCTGATGGAACCCTGTCACCATGCGGATTGATCATCCGAGCATATAGTTCCTGGCAGGAGGTAAAAACCGATTTCTCAAGCAAGAATGCTTGTCAAAGCTGCTACACCAGCTTGAGAGCCGACTGCGAACGCCCTCTGAGATACCTGGCAACCGATACAATTGACTTTCGCATGTGAGGCACAGTCGTCATCAGAACTTCCTATGGTGTCCAGCGAAACGAAATCTTTGCCAGAAAAGTGTTTTCACCGGTCACCGCCATCAAATCATGCCAGGCATTCGACGGGTCAAACTGTCCCTGAGAGACCGAATTGTCGCGGGCATGCGTCCATACAAGATAAAGCGTGCTTCCTGGCATGTATTCCCAGCGAAGGATGACGTTGCTATTTAGCGAACTCCAGGTAAAGTCAGGTTGTTCCTCCGACTCATCATACACAGTTGAATCTACGTATTCGAATCTGTTGTGACCGATCAGCCGCTTGAAGTTGCTATAATCGACGCTTGCAATGAATGGCTGAGCATAAATCTGCAGCGTAAGATCCTTGGTGAAGGTAAACGTACCACGGAAGGTGACACTCAATCTCGTGGCATCCTGTTCGCCAAATATCTCGTCTGTCCTTCGCCCCTTATCATCTTCAAGATAGGTAAGCCACCTTGAGACACCTTTTTCGTACCAATATCCACCCTCCACTTTCAATTCCAGGTTCGATCTTGGCTTTACTTCGAACCCGGTGCGGAGCTCACCAGATTCACCATCCCAGGCGTCTCCGCGACTGATGAGTGCTACAAAGGCCAAACGTTTCGACTCGTCTGTCCTCAACCAGGTCCACCAGTTTCTCTCCTTCGGCAATGCCAATAGGGGACCGCCCTCTGTTTCAAGATCTGAGAACTTGGTATCATAGTCAAACCACATGCCTGCTCCCCAGATCCAGAAATTCGACAGCACAAAATGGCAATCAAAGTTTGCACCTCTCAAGAGAGGCGTTCCTCTGAGATTGTCAACGTAGCCGACATCAATACCCTGGCTGGACCTCAACACAATCCACCATGGCTTCATAGTCCGATGCTCGACCTCAACCCACAAAGCCCGATAATCATTTCGCTCAAGAAATCCCGAGCGATTAAGATCAAGATTCTCGCCACGGTACTCAGCCTTTATGCCACCGACAATGTGCTCCCCACCCTCCTTCTCAAGCGTGAGCAAACCACCCCAATCAATTTCTCCATCACTGGATCTTGAGCCAACAATCTGCCCCTCAGATTTATAGCCACCATCGTTTCTGCGCAGTATCCAATCAAGGCCACCAGCATAATGTGGCCCAAAACTGGCTTGATTGACTGCCGTTGACATAAACCCAACCGAGGAGTTTGCAAGTATTTCGTGTTTGAGCCTAATCACAAGATAATTCGCTTCTGGCTCAACAACGCTCTTACGTCTATTGCCATTCCCATCGACATAGGTTGCTTCCTCCTTTTGGGTCACCCCCTCGAGCATGCCGATCGTGGTTCCCCCAGCCGTTCTGCCTGTCACCTTGAAGGCCCCGAGAATCGTTGTCTCTGACGGCAAGTCGGTATAGTAATCAACATCATCGGGCTCGAGTGATGGTGGATGCCCAATCCTCCTGGAATAGAAGAGGTTGAACGGGGTATCAAATATCCTTATGCCTTCAAGGAAAAATAGTCGCTTCTCGGGGTACCACGTCTCGTACTTGGATAAATTGAGTATCGTCTCATCTGCTTCAACCTGCCCGAAATCGGGATTTATGGTGCCGTCAAGCGTTATGTTTGACGTTATTCTATACTTGATGTCGAAGCCTGCATCTGCAGAATAGGATCTCCCATCGGGATTAGATTCATCTGAAGGTCCAGCTTCGGCATATGCCACCGTATATGGAAGCAATTCAATGCTGGGAACATGCCGCAACCCTTGCAAGCCTTCCAGATGCCCGAAGTTTGAAACGAAGCCGCCGGCGCTTTGTGGAACGCGGGGCCAGCGATCCAGTTCGTTCTTACGACAGATGAACCTGCTGAAACAGATGCCCCATGTCTGATCATCTTTGGCTGGGAAACGCAAGCAGTCATAGGGAATTCGAATCTCTGCGATCCAGCCACGATCGGTTATTCTCGTAGCAGCATCCCAAACAGCATCCCAATCACTGTCAGCTTCACCATCATTGTAGTAGTAAGTGTCACGCTGAGTACCTGAAGCGTATACCCGGAATCCGTAGGCTGTCTTATGATCATGATAGCTGTCCATGATGACACTGACATCGTCAGCCCTTATCCAGCGGTCGCGTCGCGTGAGCTGACGTACAATCTTTTCAGGCTCAGAGTCAAAAAGTTCAAAGCCAAAGTAGACTGCTCGATCATCGTAGGCAACCATAACACAGGTTGATTCAGTTGCAGCGCATCCCTCATCAGGCTCACGCTGAATGAATTTACACAGCCGAGGAGCTCGCTTCCACACATCCTCGTCAAGCCGCGCATCAACTCGGATCTTCTGGCTCGCTCTTATTGCCGAGATGGTATCCGTGGTGTCATTGCCACCAGTCGCTGCCCAGATGGCTTCAGTAAGTAGCACCAGGACGTTCAACACAATGAGAGTCCTAGCTAGACCAATTGGAGTCATACCATTCTCCTTCCTCGGGGTTCAGTGAGAAGGGGATGGAAGTCGTCGGATACGACCCGACCGCTGCAAGTTACGGATCATGATAAACATAGTGCAGATTTATTTCAAGCCTAAAATGCATCCGATTGAGCTTTCCATCTTGTCGATTGTACCGATCTCAGCTATCGTGACCGAGGGGCTGTACGAGTATGACTTAAGACAATCACATCACCGTTCTTGCCTATCCAAGAGATGAGGTGATACCGTGAAAATCGTCGGGCTTATTGTATTGCTTACCGCAGCAAGCCTCAAGGCCGGGAGCAATCCTGATTTCAAGGTTGCAGTTCATGTCCTTCCCCATGATCCGGATCGCTCATGTGGAGATCGCATGCCGCAGATCTCGCGCACCGATGACATCCAAACGAATTATCCTGGCTGTGGTGAAATCGACTTCTTCCCAGTCTTCTACAACCTCCAGGAATATACGGCCGTCGAATATGCTGTCACCTGGCGGGGGCCATCAAGCTGTGTGTTCGTTCCCTGCAGTTTCGGCCATATGGGAGAAATCGTCTGGCCTGGAGACTGGATTGCTCAAAGTTGGGACGAATGCATGCCAGGGCCTATAGTTATTCCAGGCTCGACTAGAATCGTGGTGCAGCCTGGGCAGATATGCATAGTGCCTGGAGGCAGCGAGAATAACATCACGTTGTGTGACTGTCAGTATTTTCCGAATCGTGATTATGCCACTGCAAGCTATTGTGATGGTGTGTGCGGAGCAAGCGGTGACAAGCCGGAGAATGCAACAAAGCCAACCAGATGGGGTGCCATCAAACGAATGTTCAGATAACAAGCTAAGCCGGTGCCCCCAGACCTCGAGGCACTGACGCATGAGCCCCACCATAGATTCATTCGCTCGAGGGTGGAAGAGCGATCCACGCTTCTGTTAAACTCTTAGTCCTCAGGAGGATTACAGCTTGAGGTATTCGCGCACCTTCATACTTGGTGTCATAAATGGTATCCTTTTCAATCTCGCCGAAGCTCTCATTGGTGGCACGACAGTGCTTCCGACTTTCATAAGCAATGTGACAACATCCAAGGTGCTTGTTGGGCTTTCCGGAACAATGGGCAATGCTGGCTGGTTCATGCCTCAGCTTGTTGTTGCGAATCTAATTGAACATCTCAAACGCAAGAAGCCCATCTATGTCTGGGCCGGGATGGTGAGGATTGTAACCATCTGGGGAATTGCCATCCTGATTGCAGCTCTTGCACACACTCCAATCGCCTACTTTGTCGCCATCTTCTTCATACTCTATTCAATCTATTGTCTGGCAGCAGGTGTGGCTGGAATTCCGTTCATGGACATAGTTGCAAAATCTGTACGATCCGAAAATCGCGGAACCTTCTTCGGGGCAAGACTCTTCTTCGGCGGAATCGTAAGTGCATTGGCTGGCATCTACGTCCGCAACATACTGGATCTTAAGCCTTTCCCAGATAATTTCGCTCTTCTATTCATCACAGCAGCCATTGTTGTGACTTCGGCGATTGTTGTTTTCTCATTCGTCTCAGAACCCGAAGTAAGTGTTCGTGAGCGTCGGATGCCGTTTAAGCAATTCCTCCTGCGTGGTCCTTTCCTTCTTAAGAATGTCAGGAGCTACCGTATGCTCCTCGTTGTGAGAGTTCTGCTCGGGGTATGGGGGATGGCTCTTCCATTCTACGTTATCTATGCCCGCGAACTCATGCACCTGGAAGCAAGTGCGGTTGGAATCTTTCTTTCAATCCAGATGGTGGGAGCAATCCTTTCAAATATCCTATGGGGACTACTGAGCGACCGTGTGGGAAACAAGATTGTGCTGGTGCTTGTCTCGGCTGTTGCCATGGTTTCACCCTTACTCACTTTCTCGGCTGCATTCTGCTCACCGCTTCATACCACTGGCTGTTTCAACTTTGTTTTCTTCTTCCTTGGATTCGCTTTGAGCGGTATCCGCCTGGGCTATACCAACTACATGCTCGACGTCTCACCAGAGGCTGAGCGCCCAACCTATCTTGGTTTCATGAATACCTTCCTTGCACCTGTTCTGCTGTTATCATCCATAGGCGGCCTGATAATCGAGAAAGCCTCATATGAGGTTTTGTTCATCATAGTAAGCCTGGCAGGTCTTGCTGCCCTCGTCTTCGCCGTTCAGATGGAAGAACCTCGTCGCAAGTCTCAATAGGTGTAACCAAAGGGGTTCAGGTGTAGCTTCTGTTTACACCTCGCAATCGCTGCAAAATCAATCCGTTACTCCGTACCGGTGGCATGTCAGCCGTCGAAATGTTTACAGTCTCGTTGATTCCATGCCAATCCAGGCCTTGCCTCTCTTGATTCTATCCTCTTACTCGGCAAGGCATTAGAGAATTTCTGTGTAGGAAAAGCAATTGTGGCATCGCTCTTGCACTTTTTACGGGAGCGGAGGTTCTCAGGGGGCGGACGGGAGCCGCCAGGCTTTGTAGGGTGGCGGCACCGAGATTCGGTGATTGTGACGGGATGTGTGGTCCGGCGGTTCCCGTTCTACGACAATCAAGATCCATGGGAGATCACTCAATGCAAAGACGATTCAAAACGACGAACCCGGGGGCAGTCAGTTCTATAAAATCAATGCTCTTATGGTCTTCCGGGCTAGTTCTGCTATCCCTTCTGCTCCTAAACTCCTTCGCTCAAGCTCACCTCATCAAGCTTAGACCCTTCCGTGCGACTGACACCGATCGTTCTGGCGGCGATCACATCTGCGACATAAGGAGGGACAGCGACCACGACGGGAGACCTGATCGGCTCGGCGATTTCGTTTCCGTTACCGGGACGATTATCGCCGAGCCCTCAACTTATGAGACAGGTGGCTGGCTTTTCTGGATAGAGTCAGGAAGATGCGGAATCCTTGTCTATGGTGAGCAGGAAAGCTACGAGCTCGGCGACTCTGTGCTAGTCAATGGGTGGTTGAGGTACAGCAATGGCAATTATTTCTTCCCGCAGACAGGGCTGGCGACTTTAGGAGACGTTGCAATTGAAAACTGTGGTACCAGATTGATCAAAGGTAGCTGCCCCCATGCGCCTACAGATGTGCTCGCATCCGATTTCTGCTCTCACCCTGAATCATATGGTGGAAGGCTCATCAGAATTGGCTGGCTTGAGCCAGGTGGAAAAATCTGCCAGGCCGGAGACGACCTCTTCGTAAGACTTTATCACGCAACCGATTCCGTTAACCTCTATCTGGACGGTGATATCGACTTCGAAATCGACCTCGCACGGCCAAGATGCTTCATAGTCACAGGCATTGTAGTGCGTATGAAAACACCGGCAGACTTTGCACCCTCACCGAGCTGGTGCATTGCGCCTCGCAGCGGCAATGATGTTGTTGCCTTTGATAACCATTCGCAGGACGCTCAAGTGGCCTGGGGAGAGCTTAAAGTGATGTTTGCTCCCTAGGATGTTTGGGCCGGGGTAAGGATCTCTTCCAGCACCTCTCGCAACGTGTCAGGGTCAAGCTTGCGCCTGAGGTTGCCTCTGACCGCAACCGAGATACCACCAGTCTCCTCAGATACAGCAACCACAACGGCATCTGTCTCCTCACTCAGTCCAACTGCAGCCCTATGTCGCATGCCCAGGGCCGGCGGCAACATAGGATTCTCAGATAGGGGTAAAATGCAACCTGCAGCCACAATCTGTTCTCTGACAACGATGCAGGCCCCATCGTGTAAGGGAGTCTGGGGTGTGAATATCGTACAAAGGAGTTCCTTGCTGACCTTGGCATTGATACGCGTACCGGTATCAATGTAGGGGCGAAGACTGGCTTCACGTGCTATCACTATCAAAGCACCCGTCTTGCGAATGGATAGCTCCCTGGCAGCCCCAACTATCTCATCAAGCACGACCAGGTGCTCCGGACGCATGAAATATCTTATGAATCTACTTTGACCGAGCTGAGCTAACACCCGTCGGAGCTCAGGCTGAAAAATGATAACAAAGGCTACTACCCATACGGTCTTGAGACTTGAGATTATCCAGTTGAGTGCATCCAATCTCAGCCAATCAGCGATGAAGGAAGCAGCAATGATGATTATCAATCCGAGAAACATCTGCGCAGCTCTTGTTCCTCGAATCAGCTGAAAGAGCTTGAAGAAGAGGAGGGTCACTATGACGATGTCGAGTATGTCAGTCCACCAACCGCTAATCCAGCTCATTTTACGCTTGTGTCCTCAGTCTCTGCTGAGCGGATCACCTGCACCAGTCGCAAGGCCCTGGCGACTTCTCCGACATCATGCACCCTAACGATGCTTGCCCCTTTCATCACAGCAACCACACAAGCTGCAATCGTTGCTTCCAGCCGCTGCTCAGGTATCAGTCCGACTGTCTTTCCGATGAAAGACTTCCTCGACGGCCCAACAAGGATCGGGTAGCCCAGATCCCGGAACTCCTGTAACCGAGCAAGCATCTCAATACATTGCTCAGCTGTCTTGGCAAAACCCATGCCAGGATCAATGATGATGTTCTCAGCACGAATTCCATTAGCCTCAGCCCAGGCAACCCTCTCCAAGAGCTCAGCACGCACATCTTGGACAACATCCTGATAGTGCGTATGACTTTGCATATTCTCGGGCGTTCCACGCATATGCATGATAACAATGGGTACATCAAATCGCCTGACAACATCTACCATGCCTGGATCATGTATCAACCCACTGATATCATTTATCATATGTGCCCCAAGCTCGAGCATCCTCTCGGCAACTTCTGACTTTCGGGTGTCTATTGAGATCGGAGCATTCAACTCCTTGACAAGTCGTTCAACAACCGGACCGATTCGTCTTGTCTCCTCATCAGCACTTACGGGTTCCGAACCCGGCCTCGTCGACTCCCCACCAACATCGATTATGTCTGCACCCTGCTCCAAAAGCTCGTGCGCCTTCGAAATCGCAAGCCCCGGCTGATGGTGACGACCACCATCCCAGAATGAATCCGGTGTAACGTTGAGAATACCCATGATGAGGGGTCGGTTGCCGATATCAAGCCTATAATCCCTCAGTCTAAGATCCATGGCTTCCCCAGGTTAGCTTCGAGGCGTAGTTTACCCTTTTGCCTAGGAAAGGACAAGGGCTTGCCTGTCGGGTCGCTTGAAAATACCTCGTGCTTCCTTAGTCACGATCAGTGAGCCCGGCTTCTTCACACCCCTGATCGTCATACAGAGATGCTCAGCTTCGACAACCACAAGCAAACCAGCAGGCTTAAGCTCTTCCTCAATTGCATCGGCAATCTGAGTTGTCAAGCGCTCCTGGATCTGCAACCTATGCGCAAGTGCATTGATTGCTCTTACAATCTTGCTAATCCCAACTATGCGCTTTCGGCGGGGCGCATAGCCAACCGTTACCTTACCAATGAATGGTAAAAGGTGATGCTCACAAATCGATACAAAGCCTATGTTCTTTATGACAACGAGATCCTGGTTCGAATCAGCGCTGATGGGGGTGAGATAGGCTCGTGGATTCTGCCACATGCCGGATAGAATCTCTTCATAGAGATCACAGACACGTCTGGGGGTTGACAACAGACCTTCCCTTGCGGGATCCTCTCCAATCCCTTCAAGAAGAAGCTTGACAGCTTTCTCAACTTTGCGTCTATCGAATGTGCGTTTCCTAGTCCTTCGCTTCGCTCTCGCCACTCCCGTTTCCCGCCTGATTCGAATCGACCTCCTGATGCTCACTCACACTGCGCCTGCGACCCGAGTCACCTTCGTCCGGACGCTCTCGCGGTTTCAACTTCTCACCTCTGAGGATCTTCTCAATTTCCTCGCGGTCAAGAATCTCTCTTTCAAGCAATGCTGTCGCCAGAGCGTCAAGCCTCCCTATGTTATCACTTATGATTTTAGCTGCTCTTGCGGAGGCGGCGTCAACTATTTTGCGAACCTCCTTATCAATGAGAACTGCTGTCTCCTCACTGTAGTCACGATGCTGGGCTATTTCACGCCCCAAGAATATTTGTTCCTCCTTCTTGCCAAAGCTCAAGGGGCCCAAATCACTCATTCCCCATTCGCACACCATCTTACGAGCAATATCTGTCGCCTTGTCGATGTCCGCCTTCGCACCTGTGGTTAGATCTTTGAATACCGCTTGCTCCGCTTCTCGTCCACCAAGCAGGACAGCTATTTCACCCATGAGCATGCTGCGCGAGAAATTGTGGCGGTCATCCAGAGGCAGTTGAGCAGTCATCCCAAGAGCTCTGCCGCGGGGAATGATAGTGACCTTGTGCAGCGGATCGGCCTCTGGTATGAGGCTTGCCACCATGGCATGACCCGCCTCATGATAAGCAATCCGCCGTCGCTCGTCGTCGCTCAGAATCAGACTCCTGCGCTCCGGTCCCATCATCACCTTGTCCTTGGCTTCTTCAAAGTCGGTCATTGTCACCTGCTTGCGATTACGTCGGGCAGCAAGTAACGCTGCCTCATTCACGATATTTGCAAGATCCGCTCCTGAAAGCCCTGGCGTGCCCCGCGCAATTGTACGAAGGTCAACGTCATCGGCAAGGGGGATCTTACGTGTATGGACTTTGAGAATTCCCTCACGCCCGTTAAGATCTGGCATATCAACAACTATCTGCCGATCGAATCTACCAGGGCGCAAGAGGGCAGGATCAAGCACATCAGGCCGATTCGTTGCCGCAAGCAAAATGACACCTTCGTTGGATTCGAAACCATCCATCTCAACCAGCAGCTGATTCAAGGTTTGCTCGCGCTCGTCGTGGCCACCACCCAGTCCAGCCCCTCTATGCCTCCCCACAGCATCGATCTCGTCGATGAAGATAATGCATGGGGCATGTTTCTTCCCTTGCTCAAAGAGATCTCTGACCCGAGCAGCGCCCACACCAACAAACATCTCAACAAAGTCAGAACCGCTGATGCTGAAGAAGGGAACACCAGCCTCACCAGCCACCGCCTTGGCTAATAATGTCTTGCCGGTCCCCGGTGGCCCCAGCAGAAGGGCTCCCTTGGGAATCCGCCCTCCGAGCCGCTGAAATCTCCTCGGTTCTTTGAGAAACTCTATTATCTCCTGCAGCTCCTCCTTGGCTTCATCGGCACCCGCTACGTCGTCGAAGGTAACCTTGGGGCGGTCACCAGTTATCAGCTTCGCCCTGCTTCTTCCAAATGAGAAGGCACGATTACCGCCGGCTTCCATCTGTCTCATCAGAAGTACCATTATACCAATGAGGAAAAGGATGGGGAGCATCGTCGAAAGCAGGAAACCTCCCCAATTGCTCTTCTCCCCCTTAGCACCAATTCTTACAGTCTTATCAACTTCCCATATCTCCTGTGGCAGATCAGCATCCTCAGCCGTAAGCCAGGTCTTAAACTTCCTGACCTCACGTACACTCCCGTTCTTGTCAGTGATAGTTATCGGATTCTTGAACTCGCCATGAACTTCACGCTGATCGATCGTTACTGATTCCAGATTAGCCTTAGCGATTTCCTTATAGAAATCCGAGTAAAGAATTTCAATTTCACCGGCTTCGCGATTCCACAGGAAGGAAACAATCAGCAGGGTGATCAGGAAGAGCGCAACCCATATCAGCCCACCCCGGTAGCCCCGCCGTTCAGGCACCATCTTCTGATTCCTTCTATAGGGCCGCTTACCGCCTGAGGAAGGCAATTTGATCTTGTCCTTACGACTGTCCTTGCTAGCCTTGTTCTGCTGCATAGACGCTCCCACTAACTACATTAATCATCGGGCTCAAGTATGGCAATGTAAGGGAGATGCCTGTATTTCTCTCCATAGTCCAGCCCGTAGCCGATCACAAATGCATCGGGGATTTCAAAGCCGACGTAGTCGAGAGGCACATCCACGCGCCGCCGCGCCTTCTTATCCAGTAGTGTGCATATTCTCAGGCTCTTGGGATGCCGAGCAAGCAGAATATGTCTGATGTAATCCAGTGTAAGCCCCGTATCGACTATGTCCTCGACTATTATGACATCACGCCCTTCAATATTAATGCTGAGGTCCGCAAGAATTCTCACAACTCCGGAAGATTCAGTGCCCCCGTTGTAGCTCGAGACTGACATGAAATCCATCTCATGTAGTATGGACAAAGACCTGACCAAATCCGAAAGGAAAATTATGCCTCCCTTAAGAATGCTTACAAGCGTCGGGGTTTTGTCCCTGTAGTCGCGGCTAATCTCATCCCCAAGTTCCGTCACGCGCTTCCGTATTTCGTCCTCTTTGATGAGAATCTTGCCGACTTTCATCAGTCACCCTTCGCTTTCCTGCAATACGTTATCTTGATGATCCTCTCGGTCTTGTCAGTGACCCGAGCCCGATCAGCCCTCCGCACG
>JALGWB010000363.1 GCA_025774405.1 bacterium | reverse complement strand
TGTTACAAGTATGGGAAGAAACTCCTCAATAATGGTGTTGTCGAGCTTTAACTGCCCTTTCTGTCGGTACAAGAAGTCTTGCTCACTGTCGAAAATCAAATCCACTTCTATATACCTCTTATAATCGTTCAGCAACGAAACCATTCTCTCGATGATTTCTTCACAAGTGCCTTGAACTCTTTTCAATTCCTGCAACCACCTTTCGTAGTGTGCGATAGCTTCTTGTACACGCGGTAGATCTTGGGAAGGAAGTTTCTCATTCGAAATGCGTGCTCTGAGTTTATCGCCATGAGGGGAAGGTAGATTGTTCATAATGACTTCCTTTGTTGGGTCTTTGCTGTGGCCTGAGTATCCTTATCCTTGACAGCCAAAGCTCTGAAGAGGGGAGAAGGCTTAACTGTTTCAATTGCTTTTATCGCTGCTTTAATGTCGTCCTTGGCTTTCTCAGGTGCTGTAGGGTGAGCTGCTTCTAGTACTTCCCTTGCTACTTCCCTAGCGCCTGTCAGGAACCTATCATTCACATCACTCGCGGGCGGCAAGAAGTGAAGAATGTCCTCAAAGATGCGCTGTCCAAAACGGTTAAGGTAGACTCGCTCTTGCCTTAGAATCAAATCGAAGCCCATTACTCTATGAGCAACCTCTGCGACGATTTCGCCATTGAAGATTCTGGTACCCCTCACTGTTGATTCTCTGCCAACTATGAAAATCAGCCTGGCCCCCGGACGACACACTCTTGCCAGTTCGTAAAGGACTTGAGACATATCGAGACAATACTGTATAATTGTCAAGAATCTATTTCCCCGATGTTTCCTATTGGAGCCAATCTCGGACCTTGCCACCTTCAACATATTCCATTTCAAAGCCTCCATAGAAGCACGGTACTGCTGATGATAGTTGAAGACATTGATATAGGGTGGTGAAGTAAGAACGATGTCGATTGAGGAGCTGGGCAATGGCGTCTCGCGCGCGTCTGCATGTTAGACCTCAATAGGCTCTTGAGAATATGGGAGTTCAATCACAAGGCGGGATAGCCTGCTCCAAGTTGTGAAAATCTTTCCAACCGACAAATCCGGACTATTGAAATCCAGCAGAGTCACAAGGGTTTCGAGCAACTGCCGTTGTAAACGTTCCTCGATTATTCCCAGCAACTCAATGAACCTTGACCTGATTTCTCTTACATCTAGATCTTCGTGAACCACTTCAGAATTTCGGAAGAGGGGAAGGTCTTCAGGGAATTTACACCTGAGCAACTCTTGCACATTTTCTAAATGGAAATGGCGAAAAGCAAGGGGAACATTGATGAACCTGTAGGTTTGAGACAAGAGGATAGCCGCGGGATTGATCTCAGTACCGCAGGCTGCAAGTCCAGCCCTGCCAGCTTCCAGTAAAACTGTGCCGCTCCCCAGGAAAGGATCAAATACGACTGTCCCCTGGCTAGCATATTTGGCCAAGAGCACTTGGATCAACTGGGGTGAAAACTGCGCGTTCCACGCTAAAGGGTTGCCGCGGACCTTATTTTCAATATTAAGGTCAGATTGCGGTATTTCAGATGTGTTTAGTGAAGTTTGGTGATAAATTCCAGAAGACAGAAGCACTTCCCACTCCTCATTCTATCGTTAAATTCAAGCACTAACTGGCTCTGCCATAAGCGCTCGTTAGCCGCCCCAGGAGAACATCAGGGCTTCCTTGTCCCAAGGGGCAGAGACAAAGCCAAGTACGATCCCAGATATGCGTAATTCGAAACCGACACCTCTGCGGTCGAGATGCGATTCGCTTGGTTCCGAAACAGATGTGGTTCGGTGTCGTCTCGCCAACGACCTATGGATTTGTGTACGAGGTCTTCTCGTATGCGTAGACGATCCTAGAGGTGGCATCACCACCTCCAGGGCCACCATCCATACCAGCATCCAGGAAGTGCTGTTCGATCTCCCTTGCTATACTGTTGGATGAAGCCGTCCTGTAGATCCAGTGTCCTTTATCCTTTGAGACGTTGTGGTCTCCGAAGAGACGTCTTTCCACGTCCGAAGTGATTCCCACATAGCAGTTCTTGTACGGAATGCCCTTGAAGTGAGCCGCGATATCATTTATGATCTCTTGCTTGGACTTGGCCATCGGACTTTCTCCTTTCACTCACTTGGTTCTACTCACCGTCCTACTGCTTCCTGTACAACCTTTCAGAGAGTATGGATCCCTGATGCGCTGGGGCGGCTAACTATATTAACGGTTGCGAACTCACGTTAGCCTGCGTTCTTCCTACACCGGAGCACCTATCATTCAACAACAACCTCCCCGCTTTCCCGAACCCAATAGTAGACGAATTGTGCTGCTGACTGAAACCAATTGATCTTTTGGGCTAATGAGCGGTAACGGGGGAAATCCGGCAAGGCCATACCCAGTTCCGCTATTTCGCTTTCTCCCCGATACTCAATGATGTCGAATACCGCTTGCTTGAACCAATGCCCAGCTTGTGTCGAAGGATGCGTCTTGCTCGTACCCTCAGGATACCCTTTCACAGTTATCCATATGGGCTTCCCCTCCCGCTCCGCCACAATGTCCTTACCAGGCTTTCGGCCAGCCGTATCTGCAACTGAGCGGATAATACAGTCTTGTGTCGCCAGGTATCTTACTACCGTCGCCTGCACATTCCCTTCCCAAAACCAAGGTCTACCACCCCCCGACTTCAACGGAAAACCGGTCGGGGACGACGGAACCGGTGTGATTGAACCTTGCTTGTTGCCCACCCAAAAGTTGTGGATTTTGCCGCCCACACGTCGTCTGACGACCAAGCCTTCCTTTTCCAACTGCCGACAACTGCTGTTTGCTTGCTGTCGATACTTCAGACCCAACGTTTCAGCCAGCGTATCATCATCAACCCCCTCCGGGTGGTTTTTCAAAAACACCACTATTCGCTCGCGTATGGTCATAACGAATCCTCGCTAGATTGCACTGAAGCAGGCTAACG
>JALGWB010000362.1 GCA_025774405.1 bacterium | reverse complement strand
TGACGGAGACGCTTTTCCTCATCGGTCTTCTTGGGGAGCCGCGCTGCTTCCATTACCATGTTGAAAGCATCGGTGTCTTTGTCAACGTCATTCAGAAATTCCTGCTTCAACACCTGCCCTCTGACACCTAGCTGCTCGATTTCATCGAAGACCTTCTCGTAGCCTTTCTTGCCGTGGGTTAGAGCTGCTACCATAGACGAAAGCGATCCGCTCAGAGCCCCAGCCAATGCCGCAACGCTTCCACCACCGGGTGCTGGCGCATCTGTTGAAAGCAGATCGAGAAATTCGTCCAGGCGCATCGCACCGAGGCGATCCTGCCGCTGCACTCTGTATTCGATGATCTTCTTATCAGGCTCGAAAGCATAGAGATCATTCAAGCCTAGCGATAGGATGGCAATGTGCACGAGCTCGCGCTCTGGAACACCGGTTGTCTTGCCCTGCTTTCTAAGATAATGGCGCCCAGCTTCGAGCATTGCTTCCAGGGGTATGAGTCCAACCAACTCACTGCCCGTGACTCGGGCTCCAAGTTGCTCAGCAAGACGACAGCACTCGTCATAAACCAGGTGGGGAGGCGTTATCTTGTAATTCGTCAGATTGATCGATACCTGGGCTCTTCCGAAATCCTCCATATACCACCCAACCGCCTTACACTCCTTAAACTTGCCAGGTTCTCTGAGAGCCTGCCCGTCGTCACCTCGCACTATCTTGCCACTGGCATCCCGCTTGAGGCGTCCACGCTCACGAATACTAAAAGCGATCTCCTTCGCTATCTTTACATCTCTGGTGTTGAGATTGACATTGTAGGCGATCAGGAATTCTCGTGCTCCGATTACCGTGGCCCCCGGACCAGGTTTGAACTCCGATGGACCAAAGTCTGGTTGCCATTCGGCACTCTTAAGCTTCTCAGGCAAGCCCTCATACTCACCAGCCCGTATATTAGCCAGATTCCTCCGCTCCGGTCTTGTCGCAGCATATTCGTAAAGATAGACTGGGATGCCAAGATCCTCACCAACTCGCTTCCCAAGTCTTCTTGCCAGCTCCACACAATCATCCATCGTGACACCCGCAACCGGTACAAACGGGCACACATCTGTGGCACCCATGCGTGGATGTGCACCTGCGTGCTTCGACATATCAATCACTTCAGCGGCCTTGGCAATCGCTTTGAACGCTGCCTCGAGAGCCGCCTCTGGTGGCCCAACGAATGTGACAACAGTTCGATTAGTATCCTTGCCCGGGTCAACATCGAGCAGCGTGACTCCGCCGGTCGAGCTTATCTCCCGGGTTATTGCTTCTATCTTTGACATATCACGACCTTCACTGAAATTGGGTACGCATTCGACAAGCTTGGTCATCTGAGCCACTCCCGGGTTTTGGGGTTCATTGACAGCATACTATTAGCAATAAGTCATTCCTCCTGCATGGTCAAGATCTCGATCAGAAGCGACCGATTTTGACAGTGAGTCTGCCAGAAGCACCGGTAAGATCTTTGTTCTCCACACCCTCGAGTTCCACATCATAAACATAGCGATAGGTAAAGCCGAGAGCCACCCTTACCATCGAACTGACATTAACAACAACATCCAGACCGGGTTCCATCACGAAGAAGATATCAGTATTCAGATTACTGTCCTCACCACATAAGGAGCAGTCAAAATCCTTGTATCCTATGGCTCCGGCTCCTATGAGTAAAGAAGCATTATAGTGGAAAAGGCGATGGGGGCTGTTCACGTAGGTAAACTCTGCTCCTCCATAAACCAACATTACGCTCAATGTGGTGTCCGTGATACCAGCTGATTCAGGCACACTCGTTCGGAAAGCGACATCATTGATAAGCATCTGCACACCTGCACCCAGAACGGCTCTATGATTGATTATCCATCCGCCCTTGACACCTCCAATGAGACCTACTTCGTCACCGATCTCACTCACGCTGAGATGCGGACCGCCAAAATAGCCACTGGTGAATTCTCTTGGAAACAGGGTCTCTTCTGCCCAACCTGCTGTTACGCCTATCACAAGCACTACCGCAAGAACAGCAATTGCCCTCATAGCCAACCTCACATCAGCGTGGTAACGTCCAGTCTAATCATGTTGGTGCAAGTCTGTCAAGTAGTGGCCGTATGCTTTTTGGCCAGACCCCAGGCCAAACGTGGAGCCCGTACTGGCGTCACGCGCGTCGTGTTTGCTGGGTTCAAGTGTGTTCGGCTTACCAAGGACTCTTGGCGATATGTCTGCTTTAAGGTTTATCTCTAGCGCCTCTCTCCATTTTTTGTTGCATCGAGGAACAAAACGAGTTAGGGTAGGTTAGAGTTCATAGGATGCCGGCTTGAGATTCAATGA
>JALGWB010000361.1 GCA_025774405.1 bacterium | reverse complement strand
CGACGATTATCGAGTCCTTGCCACCCATCTCCAGAATGGCTCGTTTGATCCAGATCTGACCAGGCTGATGCCTTGCAGCGACTTCGTTTATCCTCAATCCAACATCTTTTGAACCCGTAAAAGCGACAAATCTTGTCTTGGGATGCTGCACAAGCACCTCCCCGGCAATGCGACCGGGTCCTGGAAGATAGTTGACAACACCGTCTGGCACACCAGCCTCTTCGACCACTTCCATGAACTTGGCCGCAATTGCTGGTGCATCACTCGACGGCTTGAGGACAACGGTATTGCCGCTCACGAATGAAGCGGTTGTCATGCCTGTTAAGATAGCCAGTGGGAAGTTCCAGGGTGGGATAACGGCTCCAACTCCAAGCGGGATGTAAACAAGTTCACTGCGCTCAGACGGAATCCGGTTTATGGGTTGAGGGCCGCCATAACGGATGGCCTCACGACCGTAGAATTCACAGAAGTCAATTGCCTCAGCAACATCAGCGTCGGCTTCGGCCCATGATTTGCCAACTTCATAGACCATCCAGGCTGCCAGCTCGAGTTTGCGACGCCTCATTATCTTTGCCATTCTGAAAAGATAGCTCGCTCGCTTTTCCGGCTTTTCAAAGCGCCACCGCTCAAAAGTGCTGAATGCAGTCTCCACCGCCTTGATCGCCACCTTCGAATCTGCCTTGTGGAAGATTCCGACGACCTCATCGGGATTCGCAGGGTTTATTGACTTGAACTTGACACGTGTACGAATGCGTTTCCCATCAATTATGATAGGGTATTCCTTACCCAGTGAGCGTTCAACCTTTCGAAGAGCGCGCTCCATGAGTGCTTTATTTCGCGGCGATCGGAAGTTGGTGAGCTGCTCATTCTTAAACGGCTTCATCTTGTCCTCCTTCAAGCCCTACTTGATAACGCCATGTTTCTTTCCGACCTTGGTGAAAGCTTCTATCGCACGATCAAGATGCTCCTTGGTATGTGCAGCTGATACCTGGACTCTGATTCGAGCTTCACCTTTGGGGACGACAGGATAGCTGAATCCAATGACGTAGATTCCCTCCGCCAGCATATCACGTGCCATGTCATGAGCAAGTTTGGCATCACCAAGCATGATAGGTACTATCGGGTGGATGCCTGGCTTGATCTCGAAGCCCCTTGCCGTCATCTCGTCTCTGAAATATCTCGTATTCTTCTCGAGCCTATCCCTGAGCTCTGTGGTCTCACCGAGCATCCTGAAGGTTTCAATTGCAGCGCAGATGATTGGAGGAGCGACTGTGTTTGAAAATAGGTAAGGACGCGACCTTTGCCTCAGAGTATCTATTATCTCTTGGCGACCTGTTGTAAAGCCACCAGAGGCGCCTCCCAGTGCCTTGCCAAGCGTGCTGGTGATTATGTCCACCCTTCCCTGAACACCCCTGAACTCCGGTGTGCCACGCCCTGTCTTGCCAAAAAAGCCCGTTGCGTGAGCATCGTCAATCATGACAAGTGCGTCATACTTGTCTGCAAGGTCACAGATTTCATCGAGCTTGGCGACGTCACCATCCATCGAGAAGACGCCATCGGTAGCAATCAGTTTGATCTTGGCGCCCTTAGATTCCTTAAGCTTCTCCTCAAGATCCGCCATGTCACCATGCTTGAAGATCTTGCGTTCAGCCTTACACAGTCTTATGCCATCGATGATACTTGCGTGGTTGAGTTGATCGGTGATGACAACGCACTCCTTGTCAAGCAGGGTTTCGAATAGGCCGCCGTTGGCATCGAAGCAGGATGAGTAAAGAATAGCGTCATCGGTGCCCAGGAAATTACTGATCTCGCGTTCAAGCTCCTTGTGAATATCCTGGGTGCCGCAGATGAATCGCACCGAAGACATGCCGTAGCCGTACTTTTCGAGCCCTTTCCTGGCAGCCTCGACTATCCTTGGGTGGTTGGCAAGTCCAAGATAGTTGTTGGCGCAGAAGTTTATGACTTCGCCTTGCTTGACCTTTATCTCTGCGCCTTGAGGTGTGAGGATGATCCACTCATCCTTGTATAGCCCAGCCTCTCTGATTCCCTTAAGCTGTGTAGCGAGTGCTTCCTTGACTGCAGTTGGATACATGGTCAAGCCCCTCCTCTCTTAGTTCTTTGGGTTGGCTCACTCTTCGTCGAAAGTCCATATGATTATAGTCAAAACTGTAGAGCCTTCAAGCGAATTCTTTTAGCCAGGGTCTCGGACAGGTCAGACCTGGGCTTACAGGGAGTTGAGGTTCTCCCTGAGTTTCTTGAGGCGCAGGGAATTGCTTTCGAAAGTAAAATCGCTCGAACCACACCCTTGAGACTTTCGCCAACCAGTGTAATATCGGATGATTCGATTGCGATATCCGTGCCGCTGCCGATAGCGATTCCAACATCAGCTTCAGCCAGAGCCGGAGCGTCATTTATGCCGTCGCCCACCATTGCGACAGGGCCATATTTTCCCCTCAACTCGCGGATCTTGGCTGCCTTCTCAGTCGGCAGAACATTGGGTACGATGACTTCAATACCGCACTCGTTGGCTATCGATGTAGCTGTAACCTCATTGTCACCGGTAAGCATTGCCACAGTCAGGCCCATCTCTTTAAGGCGAGCTATGGCAGCCGGTGAATCGGGCTTGAGCGTATCGGCAATGGCTATCAGACCCGCAAGCTCCTTGTCCACAGCCACACCTGCCACCGTGTAACCTTTCGTCTGGAAATCTCGAGCAATCGTCTTGAGATCACCAAGCTCGATATTCTCTTCCTCAAGCATCGTCAGCTTACCGACGAGCACTGGCCTGCCCTTAATGGATGCCGTTATTCCCAGCCCGGGGTGCGTCTTGAAATCCTCAACCTCTGAAGGTTTGATCCCCCTCTGGCGTGCGGCGTTCAGTATTGCTTGAGCGATGGGATGCTCAGAGGCTTGCTCCACCGAAGCTGCAAGCTCAAGCAACCTTGCCTCATCGTAGCCCTTTGCAGGTGCGACAGTCACAACCGAAGGCTTGCCCACTGTGAGGGTTCCTGTCTTATCAAGTGCTACGGCTCTCACATCTTTCATCATCTGGATGGCTT
>JALGWB010000360.1 GCA_025774405.1 bacterium | reverse complement strand
AACACCTCCCTGACATCCATGTTGAACGCAAGGTCTACATATCGCTGTCTGTATCTGGTCTCCCTATCTCGAAGTCCGTGCCATTTCTCCGGCATCGGCCTTATTGCTTTGGTGAGCAGCTGGTAGTCTCGCACTCCGATCGTTATTTCACCAGTTCTGGTCTTGAAGACTGTCCCTTCAACACCGATGACATCGCCCACGTCAATAAGATCAAGCATTTCGAATCTCTCACCAAGATCATCATACTTGAAATAGATTTGGATATCCCCTTCAAGATCGCGGACGTGTCCAAAACAGGACTTGCCATGAGGCCGCTTCGACATCAGTCTACCAGCAACCCTTACCATTGTCTCCGAAGAACCAAGACTCTCAAACTTGGCTTTGATGTCAACGGAATGATGGGTCTGTTCAAACCGGTACGAGTAGGGCTCGATACCCTTCTGCTGGAGCTCCTTAAGCTTGGCAAGCCTCTGTTCAATTATCGTTCTCATTATCATCTACCCCTTCTGAGCATCCAATCTCAGATAGCTCTCTATGAACTCGTCAAGATTACCATCGAGTACATCATCCACATTACCCGTCTCGACACCAGTTCGATGGTCCTTGACCAGCCTGTATGGTTGCAGGACGTATGACCTTATCTGACTTCCCCAGGCTATGTCCTTCTTACTCTTTTCGATCTCTTCCATCTTCTTCTTTTCCTGTTCGAGGTAATATGCATGCAGCTTCGCCTTGAGGATCTTCAACGCATTCTCCCTGTTTCGATGTTGCGATCGCTCACTCTGGCATTGCACAACTATTTTGGTAGGTAGATGGGTTATTCTGACAGCGCTATCGGTCTTGTTAACGTGCTGACCCCCGGCTCCGCTTGCTCTAAAGGTGTCAATCCTGAGATCTGATTCTTTGATCTCTATCTCAAGGTCCTCATCAGCTTCGGCATAGACAAAGACCGAAGCAAATGAGGTGTGTCGACGGTGATTGGCATCAAAAGGTGATATGCGGACCAATCGGTGCACTCCAGATTCAGCCTTGAGGTAACCGTAGGCGTAACCACCCTTTATCTCAAGGGTGGCGCTTTTTATGCCCGCCTCCTCACCCGGCAAGAGATCCATGATCCCCGTCTCGTACCCTCGCCTTTCTGCCCATCGCAGATACATCCGCATCAACATCTGAGCCCAGTCCTGAGATTCCGTCCCACCCGCACCAGGGTGGATGGCAAGGATCGCATTCTTCGGATCGTCCTCACCTGACAGTAAGGATTGTACTTCCAGTGATTCTATATCCCTGGCAAGCTTCTCGATCGCCCTCGACACGTCCTCTCTGAGCCCGGCTTCGGTTACCTCGTCTGACATTGCCAGGAACTCTTCGATATCCCTGGCCTCATCCTTTAACCTGAACCATCGACGTAGTATATCCTTATGGGAGGAGGCTTCTTTCATCACGATCCTGGCCTGCCTCGCATCCTGCCAGAAATCAGGCTTCGCCATCCTGGCTTCCAGAAACTTTATGCGCTCCTGCCGTCTTGATATGTCAAAGATGCTCACCCAGCTTTGCTATGCGCTGCCGAAGCTCTGCCAGGTGATCCCGTTCCTGATTAGGCATTCGTCTCACCCCCCATGCCAATCTCAACTAAATTGTAGAAAAAGATGTGAGCCCTCGCCTTCAAATCCTTGAGACTTCCGAAATTGGGTATTATCACGTCGGCTCTCCGTAGCTTGCCCTTTCTTGAAAGCTGACTTCCCATCCGCGCCAGCACCTGGCTACGGGCGAATCCTCTTGCCCTGCAACAGCGCTCAATCGCGGTCTCCTCTGAGGCATCGACAACAATCAGCAGATCCAATAGCGATCTAATCCCCCACTCCGGTAAAAGAGCTGCATCCACAACCACTATCGGACTTGACTTACTCGCCTTGTCCACCTTTAGTCTTAATCTCTCAATCAGGTACGAGTGGCTAATTCGATTGAGCTTGGCTACTGTAGCTGAACTGTCAAAGGCTACCTCGGCAAGCTTTCGTCGATCAATCGCCCCGCCTGTGGTCATGATGCTCCTGCCGAAAGCTGCCACCAGAGCCTTTTTGACTTCAGGTATCCTGAGGATCTGCTTGCCAATAAGATCGGCATCAACCCTTATGGCACCAAGCTTTTCAAACTCCCTTGCAACGGTTGTCTTACCTGATCCCATTATCCCGCTAACGCCGATGATGCATCTTCTGTCAATGGGCATCATACCAGCTTTTGCCTTTACCAATTTGAACCTCGAGCGGAACGGACATCTCGACAGCGTGGGTCATCTTGTCCACTATGATCCTTTCCATGGCCTCACTTTCACTTTCCGGACAATCGATCAAAATCTCATCATG
>JALGWB010000359.1 GCA_025774405.1 bacterium | reverse complement strand
CGAACACTACTTAAGTCGTCAGACATTCGAAAGAATTGTCAAATTCATAAAGTTCATAGAAACGTGTCCTGTGGATCCTCCCGAGTGGCTAAGTAGTTTCCACTATTTTGTTAAGCACAAGAAGAGACCCCCGAAATCCAGAGCCGAGCAGCCGTGATGAGAGTGGCGAGGTTGTAGCAGGAAAGGCGTGTGGTGACGCATGATTTCTTTAGGCAAAATGTTAGGCAACCCTAACTTCGAGACCGCCGAGAATACGAAGGAGGTGACGAATGATCAAAGTATCAGTACCGGACCACACCAATCCCGCCTTCCTTCCCGAAGGCTTTCATCAGCAACGGGTGTTGTAAACGCTTGCCGCGAGCAAAACATACGTTCACATGACTCCACACGGAAAGACTGGAGGTGAATGATGTTGAGGAACATACGCTTGCAGCCAACATTGCTACTAGGGTTGCTAGTCTTCTCTCTGATTACCAGCCTGATAGAGGATGCATACGCTGAGACCGTTACCGGATGCCCCTTGGGTCTTAGAAAAGGGGCTCTTCACAAGTTCGGACGCTGACGAGTATTACAATTCGCAGAGTGATGCGATGGAAGTTCTACCTGAGGGCTGGTACCAAAGCGTATCGAAATTTACGACACGGATCGGCTACGGACTGAGCGACATTGTCGAGGTGGGCTTGGTCCTCCCCTACAAGTATCTTGACACGAGAAAGAAGGAGAAGGGTGGATGGGTCACCAACGACAGCCAGGGGCTTGAAGATATCTGGGTAGCGGTCGCTTGGAAATTCGTGGACAATCCCGATAGTGCCACATTAGAGGCCGCCAAGCTGGGTCTTGGTTTTAATCTCGATACTGCGTCAGATAACTCAGTCAAGAACGGGATTGGAGATGGCGCAAAAGGGATAAGAGTTGTCTTCCTTTCCCACGAGCATCTTACTAACACACTCCATCTCTGCAACCACATTTACTATGAGTGGATTGGCAGGGCACGTCGTATCCAGGATTGGAAGAAGTCCGACTGGAATTACGGAGATCGGATTGGCTACAAGTTCATAGCAGAGTACAGTCTTGATCCCAAGTTCAGAATCTCTGCCGGACCAATAGGATGGACTGAAGTCGTAGAGACGGAAAGCGCTGACGGCTCAAAAGCATTCTGTAAGTTCTACAGTCACTGTCTGGCGGTCAAGTTGCTCTATCTCCCCACTGGGAACGAGCGTGATCACAAGAAAATCTCTATCGGCGTGGATATCCCGTACAGCGCTAAGAAGAGCTTTTCTCCCGATTATTCCATCAAGGTGGTGTTCATGTGGACATTTTGAGACACACCAGAACATCTCTGGCCACGTGCAAACCAGAACTCCAATTCCTCAGCGTGGCAAGAAATCAGATATGCCCATTCAAAATGGAGGTGTGAAATGATGAAGATTCCTCAGCAATTGATACTTGCCTCACTCTTCTGTATCTACATCATCGTTGCCCCCGTCACCCATGCTCACAGCTTGTGGCTTAATGCTTCAGACTATAGCCCGCAACCCGAGCCCGGCAGTGGTCATGCAAGCACAAAAGTCTATTTTGGATGGGGTCATCGCTATCCTGTAGACGATTTCCTGCCCCAGGACGATCTCGACGAATTTCGTCTCATCAAACCTGACAGCACAGCAGTCGAATTGACTCCCAATCCCGGGGGATTCCTGGCAACACACATCGAATTCGAAAATCCAGGTTTCTATTGGATCTCCGCTCGCACAAAGCCTGGCTTTTATACAATGTTTACTGAGAAGGGTCGTATTCACCACAAGATAGGACCAAAGACAGGATTAAATGGAGTCATCCAAAGTCTCTATTACGAGCAATATGCAAAATGCCTCGTTAATGTCGGGCAGGCAGAAGACGATGCTTTCTCAAGGCCCATTGGGCACAAACTTGAGATCGTCCCTTTGGAGAATCCGTACAAACTGGACGGCGGGTATTTCCTCCCCGTCCTGGTCTTATTCGAGGGCAGACCGGCAAGATACTGCCAGGTTCTCGCAACATATGGCGGCTTCTCTGCAGGCGATGACTACGCCTATGCGACAACTACCAATGGTGAGGGCATTGCAAAAATCAGGCTGACCCACTGGGGTATCTGGTTGGTAAAGGCAAGACTGCAGCTGCCTGCCCCAGAGAAACTAAGCGACAAGTGTGACCAGCTGAGCTATACCGCGACCCTGACATTTGAGGTACCTTAGCCACGTGAACTAACAGGCTGAAGCTCCGGATCTCCAGGCTGGCGGATACTGACGATTCATGTTCTGGCACATCCGTCCGGATAGAACATAAATCTGGACACCAATCCAGATGTCAACCCCTATGGGGTACCACCGATGCCAAATCTCGTCGAGCCTCGGAATCCACTTGAAAGTGCTCACTCTTTGCCAAAGGCTGCAACTAGGTCAGCCGTGTCATAGTAATGCCGGTATCTCGTGATCTTCCCACCACGCACTGTGAACACCATCACCCAATCATGTTCATAGGTGTGCCCAGTTGACTTGACAGTTCCCCGATTCCATCCTTCAACAACTATTCGATCACCGTCTGCTGTGAAGGCTATGATCTCCAGCGTCTCAGGCGTCACCCTCTCGAGGAGCTCCCTGAAGAAGACACCCACCTCTTCACGACTGTAGCGAGGCTTAGCCCATGAGATTTCCGGCGGTGCATTTCGAGTAACAGGCGACTGAAAATCGACTTTCTCGTCAAAAGTCTCAAGAGCTGCCCTAATGTCTCTACGTCCGAATGCAGAAAATGTCACTGACGGGATTATCTTAGACAGAAGTGACGGGATAAAAGTGGACACCTGCGTTTGTAGAGAAGTTGTGTTGGGGAGTTACTTGTAGAGCATGAAGCCTCCCCTGGGTTA
>JALGWB010000358.1 GCA_025774405.1 bacterium | reverse complement strand
CATCACACAGTAAGCGTGTGCATTATCGCGATTTGACTGCCTGTGGCTCTCAATGGTCGCAGACATTTTGACCCAGCTCCAGATTACCCTCGAGGTAGTTCTTAACAATATCTTCAGGTGTCCCACGCTTCGCGCCAATCACAACCTGGATGCCATGTTCTGCAAACAGACCTAAGGCTCGTCGTCCCATTCCACCGGCTATAATGATGTCGACATTTCTCTCGGATAGCCAGGGAGGCAATAGCCCGGGTTGATGGGGTGGTGCTTCGATATTCTCACGCTTAACGATTGACTTTGACTCCGCATCAACATCGACCAGAGCAAAGTTCTCACAATGACCGAAATGCGGTGACAATTGACCCTGTGCCAGCGGGATTGCGATTCGCATCATACTTGCCTCCTTCACGTTTGCTGGACTTTGGCTGCCGGCCTGATGTGTACCTGCTACCCTGGCAACGATCTTATCAATGATCTCACGGATTGTCTTGGCGGTCGGAGAAGCAGCGTCCTTGATAATGAATACTTCGCCGTTGTCACATGCCTCAACAATCTTGGGATCTATCGGGATCGAACCCAGGAATGGGATGTTCATATCAGTTGCGATACGAAGTCCCCCACCGGTCTGGAAAATAGGGGTCACCTTACCGCAATGGCTGCAGACAAATCCACTCATGTTTTCGATTACCCCGAGCACAGGAACTCCGAGCTGACGGCAGAAGGTAACACACTTACGAACATCGATGCCGGCGATTTTTTGAGGAGTGGTGACTATTATGGCCCCGTCAACCTTGCCGAGAAGCTGGCAGATTGACAAAGGCTCATCACCGGTTCCAGGTGGGGAATCGACCACCAGGAAGTCAAGATCACCCCAGGCAACATCGCTCAGGAACTGCCTGAGGATACCTGCCTTGAGTGGACCCCGCCATATTACAGCATCATGCTGACTACGCAGCAGGAATCCGAGCGAGAGTACCCTGAGACCATGGGATTCCACCGGGTGAAGCTCACCGCCTTCGACATGCCCGGTTGAACCTTCCAGTCCAAGCATGGTTGGAATGCTCGGACCATGGATATCCGCATCCAGTAGCCCAACCTTCCAGCCTGCAAGGGTAAGTGCGACAGCGAGATTGACAGCTACGGTACTCTTGCCGACACCACCCTTGCCCGAAAGCACAACCAATCTGTAGCGAATGTGCCGGAGGCGTTCCTGCAATCGCTTTTCCTGTTCGATCTGCTTCTGGTGATGTGAGGCTGAGACCTGCTGGTGTCGGGCGTGTGATTCATGTTTGGGTCCAGAATGGGCCTCCTCCATTGTGAGATCTGACACATTCGGCTGGGATTGCTGGAGGGTACCAGGACCTGATGCTTGCTTGTACGATGCCTCGGGGCGCATGCTCTGGACTGGTGGCTTCAGGCGAATCTCGGAAGTCGTCGATGGAAATCTCATCTTAGCCTCCTGCGCTACTTAACTGTTTCCACAGTTTCCTGATCTCTTTGCCGGCGATGCTCCCGGTCTCTACAGGGGTTTTTCCATACAATTGAGCAACCGTTACATCACTGTCGTAGTGAATGCGTCCCGCCACTTCTGCACCCAGCATGTGGGCCTTTCGTTCTATGCGTCGGGTCATATCAGGGTTAAGATCCCACTTATTGACACAAACGAGCGAGGTGATGCCAAAATGGCGAGTGAGATTGAGCACTCGTTCGAGGTCATGTTCACCCGATATGGTAGGTTCAGTAACAACCAGTACAAGGGAGGCGCCGGTGACTGAGGCGATGACTGGACAGCCTATGCCCGGTGGGCCATCGATCAGGACAAGCGGCAGTTGTCTTTCGATGGCGAGTTGACGTGCCTGACTTCGGACTATCGAGACGAGCTTACCGGAATTCTCAGCAGCTATTCCGAGATGTGCATGAACCATTGGACCTGCTCGTGTTTCTGACTTCATCCACTCACCACAGAGACGTTCAGGAAAGTCGATTGCCTTGACCGGGCAAAAGTGTACGCAAACGCCACATCCATCGCACGCAACTTTATCAATTGAGAACCCACCTGAGTTCGGAGGTTTGCCATCATGGATCACCGCGCCAAAGCGACAAACCTCGAAGCACTTGCCGCAGGCTGTACAGTCCTGCTGCCGAATGACCGCCTCATGGCCGCTTCTGAACTCATGGTGCTCGATCATTTTCGGTGAAAGCAGAAGGTGCAGATCGGCGGCATCGACATCACAGTCGGCCACAACTGAATTGCCGGCAAGAACAGCAAAGCTGGCGGTGATACTGGTCTTGCCAGTTCCAGCCTTGCCACTTATTATAGCGATCTCCTTCAGTCTTTCTGATTGTGATTCCATAGCCCTATCCGCATG
>JALGWB010000357.1 GCA_025774405.1 bacterium | reverse complement strand
TTTCAAGACTTCGACTCCTATCTGGGCTGGTTTCTCGATAACAGGCCCGAGGAATGTTTCTTGTTCCTTGTATCAGATCACGGCTTTACGGCGCGAAAAGGGCACGTTTATCTTAATAGCTGGATGTGGCAACATGGCTGGCTCGGTGCAACTCGGGGATTAAGTGACAGAGTTGCCCTCAATCGAATAGGTCGTGATGACATCGAGGCCATGAGAAACCGCAAGTGGGTCAGGCTACCAGAACCCATCCTCCGCTTCCTTATGCAACATCCCAAAGCAAGTTCAACGGCACGCTCAGTCTGGACGCTTCTTAAGCGTCGCTTGCCGTTGCGATTTAGCTGGCAGACGGCCGCCCCGGTGTTTGCCGAATCGAAAGCCTACATGCCTACCGAGCATGCATGGGGGCTCTATCTCAATACCGTGGAGCGCTTCGATGATGGTGTGGTTTCAAGTGAAGAGGCAAGAGACTTGCGCAAACAACTATTGCTTGCGCTCAGAAACCTCACGTGCCCAACCGGCAACGATCCGGTTTTTGGGTGGGTAAAGGAAGCATCTGAGGTATATACAGGTCCCTATCTGAATCTTGCTCCGGACATTCTTTTCTACTCAGAGCAGTTCCAGCCCCATGCCGACCTTGCACCTCGATCAACTCCTTTCAGGCTCTTTACCGAAAATGGGCACTCATCCAACGGGATCCTTGCCATAACCGGCCCTTGCGTCAGGACAAGGCACCATCTTGACAATGCCAGTCTCCTCGACATTGCCCCAACGATACTCCACTTCTTGGGGCTCCCAATAATCGCTGATATGGATGGCAGGACATTGCTTGACTGCCTTGAATCAGAATCATCATATGCGAGCCAGCCGGTAGCAAAAACGGAAGCTCAATGGGTAAGATCTGGCAATGAGGCTCTGTCTGCCGCCGGCGAAGAGACCGTCTTGGAGAGGCTCAGAGGCCTGGGTTATTTGACATGACCCATCCTCGACCTAGAGATAGATCGCCCGGCGGGCCATGCATGCGGCGATTTCATGATGCAATCATAACTTCCTCAGCTTCTGCCAGAGCGTTTTGCGGCTTATTCCAAGCATCCTGGCAGCACGTGTCCGATTGCCATTACAAATCTTCAGAGCTCTGAGGATTGCATCTCGTTCAGTTCTGTCCAGCGAGTGCTTCAATAGATCACTTTTCTCAGCCTTAAGATGTGCAATGATGTCAGAAGCATCAATCACACCGCCCGATTTCGATATCACCAATGCTTCAGCGAAGTTCTTGAGCTCCCTGACATTACCTGGCCAGTCATAGCGCATAAGCTCAGCCACCGCACTACGGTCAAGTTCAAGATGCTTACTGTAGCGTTCGCAATAGAATTTCAGGTAGTGCTCAATGAGCACCTGCACATCGTATGGTCTTTCCTTGAGACATGGAATTCGTATCACAGCTGTCTTTAATCTGTAGTACAGATCCCGCCTGAAGTTGCCAGCTTCAACCTCAGCCTGGAGGTTTCGCGCTGTTGCGCTTATCACTCTAACATCAACAGGCCGTGGTACATTTTCACCAACCCTCCTCACAACCCCCTCTTCGAGAACCCGCAACAGCTTTGCCTGGAGGGTATTGCTCAGTTCTCCGATTTCGTCAAGAAAGAGTGTTCCGCCGCCAGCTTCCTCAATAAGCCCGACCCTATCCCGCATAGCTCCGGTAAACGCACCTCTCGCATGTCCGAAGAGCTCACTGTCGGCTAGGGTCTCATTCAGCGCACCACAATCAACCGCAACAAAAGGCCCCTCCCGACGACGACTCATAGTGTGAAGGGCACGAGCCATTACCTCCTTGCCAACGCCCGTTTCACCCTCAATGAGTATTCGAGCCTCAGTTGGACCCCACCTTTCGAGATCTCCGACGATCCGCTCATCCTCAGTTATCATCCCGAACCTCCTGGGATCGAGACGAGATCTCGAAACAATGCTGACGTTGCCTCCAAGGGGCGACTTTCTCTTTAGTGCCCGCTTGATTGTGATTGCCGAAAGAATAAGGTCATCAAGGTCTCTGACGGCGGAACTTATGCCAAGACCTGAATAGATACGTCTGGCTATCAGTAGATGATGAGCTGCTGCACCGTCTGTCGAGTCAGTAGAGCTAAGAAGTGCTTTGCCCAATTGGGCCTCCGCTATTGCAAGCTCGGGTGACCATGGGGAAAGCGTTGAAAGTTCAGAAGTCGCTTCTTCAAGATGCCCAATAGCCCTACCAATGAGTCCCGTAGCCATCTCGATTTCACCAAGAATCCGCAAACAGACTGCTCGCTCATACCTATCGAGGGATTGTTCGTTGATGGATAAAGCTTCTTCAATGTAGTCGCTGGCAGCGCGCATCCGCTTTAAGGCT
>JALGWB010000026.1 GCA_025774405.1 bacterium | reverse complement strand
CAGAGAATGCCTACATTGCATTATCTTCTATAATTGCAAGGGGTTAGAGACCAGGGAGCTGGAGTTGGCCGACATGTGGCCTGAGTCGGAGAGAGTCGGCAGGAAAATTTTTCCGATGCATGGGACATAGTTTCTCACGTGAGGTGCTCTGTCGCTGGCTCGGTCGTCATCTGAAGCAGTTCCTTGGAAGAGGCAATCATAGCAGGTAGTTCTTCTGAAAGTCTTCTCAAGGACTCTTGATCCGGGATGTAGCTACCCGCCGGAAGACTCAAGAAATCCCTTCTTCGCAGGTGACCTCCTTCGCTCAGGAGGAAGTGAGAACACCTATCTGCAGCCGTTATGATGCCGGCGATAAGCCTGTTTACGTCAGAAGTACCGGGTTCGTGATGAAATCTAACCCCATCTATTATCTCGTCAGGAAGGTTCCATCGACGACAAATCTCTCCACCAACCTCGGCATGAGTCACACCAACCATCCCGAGCTCGCTCCGGCGAGTACCTTTCGACCCTATCATAATGCGCATTTGATACTTAGCCTCATCGTTAAGGGCAAGATCGATTGCGACCTTACCTACGTCATGCAGCAGGCCACAGCTGAAAGCCATGCTATAGACCTGCATGCCAACCTTTCTACTCAACATCTGGGCTGCATAGGCTGTTCCAACTGAATGTTCCCAGAGGCAACCAGCATCAAGTCCATAGGCCTCAACGGCACTGGAGAGGATATTGCTAGCTGAGGCAGAGATCAAAACATTACGGACATTGGCATATCCAAGTAAGACCAGAGCTTCGGTTACGTTGTAAACTCGGCGTGGTAAACCGAAATAGGCTGAGTTAGCCATTCGCAGCACCTTACCCGCAAAACCCTGATCGAGTGAGACGACTTCAGCCACCTTGGTAAGCTGGATTCTCGGATCCCTCAACATCGTAAGCACTCGCTGAACACACTTGGGGAACGGGGGGATATTTGAGGTAAACCTGGCCAGATCTGGCGGCCTGATGTTTTCATTCTCGGTCATCCCGCTGTCCCCCTGTCAAAGGTTCACAGATGATTTGGTCTCCCTTGAGGCTAAAACGAACCCCCGTCATCTCATCGTCGATGCAGACTTGAGCAAAGCAGACAGAAAGCTCAACGGGTGGGTAAAAACACCCGCTGACTATGATCATGGAATTGCGATTGAGTTTGGCCTCCTGACGGAGCCGGATTATGCTCTCTCCGATTGCGATTACGTCACCATGAATAGCATCGGCAGCTGCCTCGAGGTCAGTAGCTCTTTCGATTCGCTTCGGCTCACTGCCTCCATCGCAAAGTACTCTCAGGTTCTTCAACAAACCCAGGCGTTTCTTGGTAAGCGCCATCGCTTCGCTTTCGAGCTCTTCTATCCTCAGGGCAACCACTGGATCGAGTCCAGTCTCAATCCGTGTCATCACCGGGCGCTTACTCCCCACCATGCCTGTTTCGATTCCTGCAAAAGCATGGACCTCACCACCCACCATCGCACCCCTGACCACGACACTGCCTGAGGAGAAGATTGTGCTCGAGACCGCAGACCGCTCTACCTCGACATTGCCCTTAGCGATAACGCGTTGATTCTGGATGAACCGGCACCTAAAGCAGCCTTCACATTCTATCCTGCCATGGCCTGCCCCAAGGAAACCTCCATCTATGATGACACCACCCTTGGCTTCGATGATGGCGTCCTCGACATTGCCATATATGGAAACATCACCGGCCACTTGAAGATGTGCACCTGATCTGACAGTCCCCAGAACCTCGATACTACCGTCATAGGTAAGGGGGATCGGTGTTCGTCTTATGTCTTCAGTTATCAGACCCACTTTCGTCATGACCACTTCGCTTGATGGATTTCGATTCAGCTTCCATGGTGTAACCTTTATACCTTCTTATTTGCTCTCTGAATGCGTACCGCAAAATCATACCGCGCTCAGTCTCTGAAAGTTCAACGAACTTCACACATATCCCATCGTCTCCACCGCACATGCCAACGACCCGAGCATATGCCTTTATCATTTCGTGTGTATCGGGTATGGTAAACCTGATACAGAGGACATCTCCCTGCCCCAGCTCAACCGGGCAAAGCAATCTGGCACCCCCACCACCGATCTCCACCATTTGACCACTCAACCAGTCTCTCTCCGGGACGGCACCTTCCCGACATATGCGTCTGAGATCAACTGGAAGATCAAGCTTCAATCTCAGAAATTCGCGCCTATTATCGTTGTTGTCATCCCGCACGGCTAAGCCTCGAGATCGATTCGCTTGCCGAGGTCATCCTTTTGGGAAACCTCCGATTCCGATTCATGCTCTTTCTTGACAAATTCCCTTCTCAAGTGGTTACCGTTGCGCCGCTTCCGCTCTTCCTGTCTCGGTTTGTCAACGCGAGCTATTCCCTCAGGTCTGCCTACTGCAAAAGGGTTATCATATTCTATTCGTGGTACCATCGCAGTCACCTACTTTGACAAACGTGCTCTAAGCCTGCTCCTTAGGAAGAGAATTGCCTTTGAATGTATCTGCGAAACCCGTGATTCGCTAATGCCCAGAACCTCGCCGATCTCCTTCATGCGAAGCCCTTCGTAGTAGTAGAGCCCGAGTATTGTCCTCTCGGCCTCAGGAAGCTCCTTGATTGCACTCACCAGCACCTTGACAAGCTCCTCTCTTTCAAGCTTGCTGAGGGGATCTCTTGAGCCCTCAGTGACCTGACTTTCGATGATGTCCAGAGATACATCTCCGTTCTCAAGGAGCTCCTCAAGTGAGTAAAGATCCAGGGTGCCAGCCATAGCGAGCAATCTTGAAATCTCTCCGACATCTAGGCAGGCACGCTCAGCGATCTCGTCATCCTCAGGATATCTACCGAGCTCACGCTCAAGCTCGTATATCGCACGGTCGATCTGCTTCACCTTAGAGCGAATCGAATAGGGAAGGATATCCTGTTTCCTTAGCTCATCGAAGATAGCACCTCGGATTCTATAGCGGGCATATGTCTCCAGCTTGGCACCTCTGGCAGGATCGTACTCATCAACCGCCTTTATCAGCCCGACCGTACCGGCACTTATGAGATCATGGACATCGACAGTCTTGGGAAGAGCTTCGGCAATGCTTTGAGCTATGCATCTGACCAACCAAAGATGCTGCTTTACCATCTCCTCACGATCGATGAGTGAGGTTTTGTTGCCCGATGTAGATGTCATGCCTTGCCGGTCTTCCATCGTGGTGACCTCTTAAGCGCTCTTTTCGAGACTTTCAAAGACCTTATCGGTTATAATTCCAAGATCGGGGACGAAGATACCGTCACTTGACTGCGTCCCACCTGTCACATAGATAAGTGGCATAGCACCTGCCAGGACTGCCGAAAGCACCCCACCAATACGTGCGGCTTCGTCCATTTTGGTGAGCACAAGCCCCATACTCGGCGAACCTGGTATGCAGGATGCAAGGGCATAGATATTCTGCGGGTCCATCGTTGCCTCTACCACAAGATGAAGCCTTACGGATGCCTTTTGCCTGCTCAGTCCGACAAGAAAACGCAAGTCGGAGTCACTGATCTCTGAGAGACCGGGGGTATCGATGAGGATTGGGCTCCTTTGCCTGGTAATGAATCGCTCCAGGTCGTTGCAATGCGTCACCACTCGAAACTTCAGCTTGAGTGATTTGCACTGCTGCCTCAGCCAGGTTACATCTCTCGCTGATTTTGGGCCGAAGAAGACAACAATCGGCTTTGTTCTGTCCTGCTCTGAATATCGTCTGGCTACCTTAAGAACGGTTGTGGTCTTACCGGCTCCGGCAGGACCTACAAAGATGCCAACCCTATCAATCGGTTTCTCGATCCGGACCTCACCAAGCAGATCACTGATGAGATTTCTAAGAGACACCGGGCTGGCAAGCCTATCGAGCTTGATCCTATCCCTGAGGAGCAAGGGATCAAAACCTGCCTGCAATAGGTCGTCGATCACAGAACCACCTTTCCTTGTGAAAGCATCGCTGACGACAGATTCAGCTATTTCGTTCAATCTTGCCTCGATAGCTTTCAATTCCGCCAGAAGATCGCGATCAATGTTGCGCATGCGTTCAAGCGCCATGGGACGCTTATCTTGCCTTCCCGAGAGAGTAGCCATTCGCTTCACCTCCTCACCTGCTGCGGCGACAACCTCCACGACGTTGATACTTCCCCTGACTCGACGCCTTGAGGTCCCAAGAATGACCGCATGAGAACCCATATCAAGCCTGACCTTTGTCAGCGCCTCCGGTATAGTTGCTGCTGAGAACTTCTTGATCTTCATCGAATCTCACCATCCCTACCGAATGAACTTCACAATCTGTCGTAATCTCACCGAATGAAATCACAATCACCCTCGGCAAGCTGCTTTCTATCAGTCTCTTCAGAGCAAGCCTCACATTTGGAGAGCATATGATTATCGGCTTGTGGTTGGACGCAAGCATATTCGTGGAGATTTTCTCAACGGCTTTTATTATCTGCTGTGCAACCTGTGGTTCGAGCACTGCGGCGATCCCGCTGCGCGTGACTTGAACCGAGTCCGCTATGATTTGCTCGATCTTCGGATCCACTGTTGCCGCATAGATAACGCCGTCAGTGCCCTCACAGATGTTGCAGATGGTACGTTGCAGCGAGGAGCGTACATACTCCGAGAGCACATCGATATCCTTGGTGTGGGGGGCATAATCAGCCAGGGTCTCGATAATGGTCAGCACATCTTTGATCGGAACCTGCTCTTTGAGTAGATTCTGCATGACTCTGTGGATTGTCCCCAGACTTACTGCTTGAGGAATCGCTTCATCGACAACTGCAGGATAATCTTTCTTCAGCGAGTCAATTATATTCTGAACATCCTGTCTGCTCAGGATCTCGCTCGCATGACTCTTGATCACCTCGGACAGATGAGTACCAAGAGCAACGGCCGCTTCGACCACTGTTAGCCCCATCCCCTCAACCTTTTCCTTCTCCCTCGGGTGTATCCATTTAGCCATCAACCCAAAAGCTGGATCACGGGTCTCCTGACCATCGATCTCGCTGAGGGCATCTTTGGTGCCGATCACAAGATACTGGCCCGGATAGACTTCACCTTTGGCCACCCGGGCACCTTTCAGCCTGATTTCATACTCATACGGCTTGAGCTTCACATCATCCCTAATCCTTATCGGAGGAACGATAAGCCCCATATCAATTGCTATCTGACGCCTCAAGCCCCTTATTCTCTCAAGGAAGTCTCCACCCTCGGCCGGATCAACCATCGAGATCAGACCATAGCCAATCGTAAGTTCAAGTCGGTCAACTTTCACCAGATCCTCCAGCTTCTCCTGTTTCTTCTCCTTGGGCTTTGGCTCCTCTTCCTTGACTTCAACAGATGCCTTGCCACTCTTGTACCTTGCATAGCCAGCACCTGCCGCCACTGTGCCAAGCAGAAGGAAGGGAACCGTTGGCAGCCCCGGGACAAATGCCAGGACGACAAGTGTTGCCCCAACTATTGCCAATGGCTTGTGGCCAGTGAATAGCTGGGTGCCGATATCCACACCAAGATTTGACTGGGCCGCTGCCCTGCTTACCACGATCCCGGCCGAGGTTGAAACGATCAGCGCAGGAACCTGGGTAACCAACCCATCTCCAATTGTTAGCCTTGTATATGTGCGGACTGCCTCTCCAAGAGGCAGGCCCTGCTGCAGCACGCCAATAGCAAGGCCGCCAAGAATGTTAATGAGATTGATGATGATGCCAGCTATCGCATCACCCCTTACGAATTTACTTGCGCCATCCATCGCACCATAGAAATCCGCCTCACGGGTTATCTCTGCCCGGCGTCTCATGGCTTCCCTGTCATCGATAAGACCAGCATTGAGATCAGCGTCAATGCTCATCTGCTTACCGGGCATTGCATCGAGCGTAAACCTTGCACTGACCTCAGCATTTCGCTGAGTACCCCTGACAACAACCACATACTGGATGACAACGATGATTACAAAGATGACGAAGCCAACGACATAGTTGCCCTTGACGACAAAAGAGCCAAAGGCAGAAATCACCTCGCCAGCATTTGCCTGACCAAGGATCAGCCTTGTTGACGCAACGTTAAGCGAAAGTCTAAAGAGGGTGACTACGAGCATCAAACTGGGAAAGACCGATAGTTCAAGCGGCGCAGTCACATAGATAGCTGTCAGCAGAAGAACGAGTGAGAAGGCGATGTTGAATGAAAGCAATATGTCGAGCAGAAAAGTCGGAAGGGGGACAATCATGATGCCAATTATCGAGATGACACAGATGGCGAAGACAACATCTCCGTGTCTCAGAATTCCCCTGTTTGGCTCTAAACCCAGCGGTGTTGGCACCTATCTCACCCCTTATCTTTCAGAACCCAGAATCGATTCCAGCTTGTTCTTGGCTCTATAGACATAGCTCAGCACCTCAGCAACTGCTCGATAGAGGCTTTCTGGTATTTCAGCACCAACCTCAACGAGTTCGTAGAGGCTATGAGCAAGTGCGCGGTTCTCATAGATTGGAACGCCATGCTTGATGGCAATTTCCTTTATCTTCTCAGCTATCAGCCGCTTGCCTTTGGCTATGACTGTCGGAGCATTCATGCTTTCGCTGTCGTATTTGAGAGCAACTGCAATATGGACCGGGTTGGTCACAACCACATCAGCTGTAGGAATTGCACTCATCATCCTTCGCCTGGCCAATTCTCGCTGTGCGGCTTTTATCCGACTTTTGATGCGTGTACTCCCTTCAAGTTCCTTGTACGCCTCCTTCAGCTCGTGCTTGGTCATCATCAGACTCTTTGTGTGCTGACGCCTTTGATAGGCATAGTCAGCCATACCGAGGATGGCGAGGATCAGGCCCGCCTTGATGCTTGCAAGGAAAGCCTCTCCGGCGAGAAACCCGATTGTATCACCGATTCCGTAATCGCCCAGGGCAAGGTAGTCATCTATGGAACCCTTTATCGAGTAATAAAACACCAGTCCCACAAGCAGAGCCTTGGCGGTGTTTATGGCGACATGCACGACCGATCTCATTGAGAAAAGACGCTTGAAACCAGAAATCGGATTTATCTTCTCAAGTGAAGGTGAAATTGGTTGACTTGAGAAGAGAAAGCCAACCTGCATGAAGTTTGCAGCAAGAGCGATTGAGACAATGGCGAGCATGAAGGGAGCAAGGATTTTTACACCACCGAGAATAGTATCGATAGCTATATGTCTCACATCTTCAGCACTCTCGATGACGGTTATTGCACCGAAGCTGTGGATAGTAAACTCCGAAGCGGAACGCACTATCCAGGGCAAGAGCAGGCGAAGAGCCACTATCCCGCCAAGGATAACAGCTGCCGAGGTCAGCTCCGTGCTTCGAGCAACTTTCCCCTTTTCTCTCGCCTTTTCCCTCTTGCGATGGGTTGGTTGTTCAGTCCGTTGTTCCTGGGATTCCTCCATCCCTTAGCCGCCTCCTATCGCGGTCAGCACACTTCGTAAGCTGGCATTGGTCCCAAGTATTGCCTTTGCAAGCATGTATGTGAAATAGGGCATCGAGAAACCAAGTACTGCAAGCCCCACGCTTATTTTCAAGGGAAAGCCAACCACAAAGACATTCATTTGAGGAACTGTTTTTGCAAGCAAGGCCAGTCCTACCTGAACCATAAAGATTGCGCTGAGAATAGGCATTGCAACCTTGACCGCCACCACGAAGATACCAGCAGTCGCAAGGATAAGTTGATGCGCCCCCTCACCTGCCAATCCACTGGTGGAAGGTGGGACAATGCTATAGCTGGCACGGAAACTTCTCAGCAGGACATGATGCCCATTCATCACGAGGAAGAGGACGATGGCAAGCAGTCCCTGAAACCTACCAATGACAGAAACATCTGATCTTGAGACTGGATCGAACAAAGTGGATGATGCAAAGCCCATCTGAAGCCCGACGACGTGACCAGCAAACTCAACGCTGTGCAGGAAGAAATTGCACACAAAGCCGATCATCAGGCCAATTAGGACCTCCCGTACAGCAAGAATCAGATAAGCAAAGCTTGCAAACCTTGGTAGAGCACTCCCGCCTACAAGCGGCATCAATGCGATTGCCAAGAGCAATGAGAACCAGAACTTGGCAACCTTTGGCAGGAATTGCGAACCGAAGACGGGAGCAACGAATACGAATCCGCTTACCCGCATAAGGCAAAGCATCAAGAGTTCAGGCTTTATGCTCAATAGTTCCATCGATTACCTTCCTGCGGTTATCATTTTCTCAAAAGCAAGCATTGAAAACCCGGTCAGCCTGGCAAGTATCCAGGGCATGAAAAGCACGAGTGCAACAGCCACAGCCACTATCTTCGGAATGAAAGTCAGTGTCATCTCATGGATCTGGGTCACCGCCTGGATCAGTCCGATAACCAGACCGGTAACGAGGCCGAAGAGAAGCATTGGACCGGCAATCGAAAGACACGTAAAAACAGCCTGCTTCGCAATCTCCTGACATAGCTCTTGCGTCATCACCGACCCCCTAGCCGAATCCTGCCACAGTTGACTGAACCACAAGTCGCCAGCCATCAACCAAGACGAAAAGGAGTACCTTCAGCGGAAGCGAGATCATGATCGGTGGCACCATCATCATACCCATGGACATAAGTACACTCGCCACGGCCATATCGATCACAAGAAAAGGTAGGAATAGAAAGAACCCTATCTGGAATGCTGTTTTGAGCTCGCTGGTGATAAAGGCGGGTATCAGGATGTAGGTTGGAATGTCTTCTCTGGTATCGGGTTGGGGCAAACCTGCCATATGGACAAACAATCCGAGGTCCTTTTCGCGGACATGCCTAAACATGAACTCCCGAATCGGTTCGATCGATTTGGCAAGAGCCTCCTCTTCAGTTATTTCACCATGGGTAAATGGTTGAATGGCGTTGCTATTGATTTGTGTCCAGACAGGCATCATAACGAAATAGGTGAGAAAAAGAGCCAGACCGACCAGCAGCTGATTAGGCGGCATCTGTTGCGTTCCGAGCGCATGCTTGAGGAAAGAGAGCACAACTACAATCCGCGTGAAGGAGGTAACCATCACCATTATCGCTGGCGCAAGCGAAAGGATTGTCAGGAAGAAGATGATTTTTATTGGCAAGGATATTTTTGTGGAGTTTTCACCCAGATCTACGCTGATGGTCGGGGCGGCATGAACTGTCGATGAATAGACAAGCAGAACGATCATCGATAACCCAATCCCCAGCGTTCCGATTCGAAGCAACGTCTTAGCCATCATCGGCGATCCCCCGTCCAGCCAAGGGCTCCCAGCAATGTGTGCTTGAAAGGCTTCGCGCCGCTTCTTTCCACAGTCAGACCTGCCAGATCATCCTGCGAGAGGTCAGCAAGATGACTTATCTGAGAATCGGTGACGCCGATCACCATTGCTCTGTTGCCAATCTTGACGACATAGATTGACTTCTTGGGGGCTATTGCCTGTTTATGAACCACAGTGATTGCTCCGCTTTTGAGCAATCCCGTGCTCACCCTGCCAGAAAACCTGCGCATTCCCAACATGCCGCCATAGAGAATCGCAATCAGCAGGATTAGCGACAAAACAACCCTCATCACCATGCCGCCTATGCCTGACTCCGAGCTGGCGACATCTTGAATGTCATCGCTCGGATCAGCATTTGACCCTACAACTCCAAGCAGACAGGCCGACACCACAACAGCTGCTATGACTCCGATAAGGAGTATCCTTCTTGGGCTTAGAATCCCTGCTGGCAGCCCTTTCATTGCTTTCCACCTTGTACAGGATTGATGAGTTCAGTGATCCTCACGCCAAATCTCCCATTGACCACAACTACTTCTCCCCTTCCCAGCAACCTGCCACCAACAATTATGTCGACTGGCTCAGCTGTCGAACGCTCAAGCTCAACTACCGCACCTTCACCAAGACCCATTATGTCCTTGATCTGCATCGAGGTCCGTCCAAGCTCGATTGTGACAGGCAGACTCACGTCCATCAGCAGGCCCATGCTTTCTGGAACCTTCTTCGACCCATCCTCTGAGATTGGCTGGAATTCAGCTTTTTTTACCTCCTCTCCCTCCGAAAGCGTCGCCTTCGCTGTCTCACGCGGCTCGCTCTGGACTTCCTCCCTCACGCTCTGTTCAGCTTCCTCAGCTCGCTCCGCAGTGGCCTGCACGCTTTGATTTTCAGCCATTGACATCTGAGATTCCCCCTTCTATTGCTCGAGTTATTTTGACAGCAATTCTTCCGTCAACACTGCCAGGTCTTCCCATGTATAACCTCGTCCCGGCGACTGCGACCTCAACCTCATCTGAAACACGATTGTCCAGCAGAAGCACATCACCGGGCTCAAGGCTCAGAAGGTGCTTCAGGCTGACCATCGATGGAGTCAACCGCACACTTACAGGCAGGCTAACCTGTTTGAGAAAGGCTTCCATCCGCGCCCGGTCAGCAGCAATTCTTTTGCCAGGCTGGGAGGTCGTGAATGCCTTTATGATCGGTTCAAACATGAGGTATGGATAGCCGATAGTAATAGATCCGTTAAGTCCGGCTAGCTTCATTGCAACAGAAACCCTGATTGCAGAATCGTTGAGACCAAGTGTTGGTAGAAATTCAGGGGTCGAGATATAGTCTCCGATGGCAAAACTCAATTTAGCGTGATCACCCCATGCATTTCCCATCGATTTGACGATGTGTTCGACAAATCTCGTCAGCAGGCGTTGCTCGATTGAGGTCAGCTCCCTTGTAGCATCGATCGGTTTGCCACTGCCTCCAAGCAGCTTGTCCACCACAGCGAATGCAAGGGCAAGGTCGATGTGCAGGATGCCTGCTCCTTCAAGGGGTGTGGCCGTGAATTTGAAGACTGCGCAGGGTGAAGGAATCTCGCCAATCAGACGATCCCACGGAACTTCGGCAATCTCCCTGATCTCAACTTCAACATACTCCCTAAGGATGCCCGCAAGTCCAACGCTGACCTTGCGTGCAAACTCTCCGTGGGAGCGTTCAATCGCCCTGAGATGGCGTTCCTCAAGTCGTTTTGAAGAACCGAAATCCCAAACGACAATATCGACTTTTTCCCCAGAGGTGGCTGGGGTTATACCTGTCTCAGTCATTGCCGACCCTCACTGCTCACTTTGCCTAGGATTACTGCAAGACGAAATTGGCGAAATAGACTCCGGTTATTTCACCTGAAGCGAGCAAATCGTTAACAGCTACTTTGATTTCCTCTCTGAGACTCTCCCGGGTCTTAAGATCGCTCAGCTCCTCGACTGTCCTTCTTCCCAGTATCTCTATGAGTAAATCCCTGATCTGCGGTTCCCTCCCCTGGATCTCTTCAACAACCGTCGGTTCCGCTGCCTCGAGGGCAACCGTTGTGCAGAGGTAACGCGTCCCACTCGTACCGGAAGGATTAACCACCACATCCTCAATTGGCGTTATAGTGCCAACCACTGGAGGTTGTCCGGCTTCAGCAGCCTGTTCCACGGCCGGCTCAGGGGGTTCCTCAGCCTGGCGCATCAGTTGAACGACACGCGCTTCGAGCAACCGAGGGGCGAGAGCTCTGGCCACCAGGTAGTAAGCAGCAAAGGCATCCGCAACTATGATGGCCAGAATGACCAGGGTGCGAACGGCAAGAGCGATAGTCGGGGCAAGCAACACTTTGACAGGAACAGGTGGCTGCTGCGGCTTTTCAGCCGTCTCCTGAGCCTCAGCCTTCTTCTGCTCTTCGGGTTCGGGTTGCTCAGATGCTGCCTCAGGCTCTTGAGTCTCCTGAGGTGCGTCCTCAACCTGCTCAACCACCTGTGCGCTTGCCTTGGCTTTCTTGAAGAACTTCAGATTTTCCTTTGACTCTTCGCTTGCCTTCTCCTCGGCCATTCTGACCACCACCTTTCACTACGACTACCTTGTCATGTTGACGAGCTCCGTAAGCATCTCGTCACTTGCGCTCAGCACCCTGGCGTTTGCCTGGAACCCTCGCTGAGCAACCACCATATTGACAAACTCCTCAGCAAGATCGACATTGGACATCTCAAGGGCTCCACCTGAGATGGTTGCACTGACGATCTTGCCAGGTTCGCCTTTCATTGGCAGACCTGAGTTACTGGAGGTGATGTAAAGACCTTCACCCACTTTCTCAAGACCTGCCGGATTGTTGAACTTTGCAAGTATGATTTGAGCAATTGGCTTTGAGACTCCGTTGGAGAAGAAGCCGGTTATGATTCCGCTGGAGTCTATCGAGATCGACGTCAGCGCACCCATACCGTAGCCATCCTGCCCTTTAGCCGTTGTGCTGAAGGGGGAGGCAAACTGGGTGATGCCGTCGAAACTTCCGGGTGTACCAGCATCGAAAACAACGGACATCTCATCTGCTCCATTAGCAGGGCTGAAGGTGAAGGCGAGACTACCTCCATCGTAAACAAATGATG
>JALGWB010000356.1 GCA_025774405.1 bacterium | reverse complement strand
TAACGCCTGGCATTACAATCTTGCCTGCAGCGTCTATGACGTCGGCAGCTGGTGGCATAGATGTGCGACTACCAAGCAAGGCAATCTTGCCATCCTTGATGCCAATCGAAACACGATTGGTGCCTATCTCTGTCCAGACCGTGCCGTTTGCGATGAGCATATCCAGTTTTACCACGCCGCCCTCCTGAGGCAACTGTTAGACTATGACCTGCCTGATCAACTCCCTATTTAGCCCCCACTAACAGGAGCTATGAATTCAACAGTTGAGCCTTCCCTCAGCGGTGTGTCAAGATCGCCAAGTTTACCGTCAACGACGAAGAGCATGATGAGATCACTGTTGAGCCCCAGTGCATCAACAAGATCAGAGACCTTCGAGCCTTCCCGCAAGCAAAGCCTGCCAGCAGGTGGAATCATTTCTGCAAGATGTGAAGTGGCCCTGATCACAACTTCCATGGTTGGCCCTCCATATGAGTGCTTGATGATAGCATGCCGGTTTTCAGTAGTCAATTGAGGCAAATACTAACGGTCAACCGCGAACAGGGTTTGTGCTGTTGCACGATCCGATTCACCAATGATTGCAGATCTCGCTACAAGGAGATAGATGCCAGGGGCAAGGTTGCGATCAGAAATGAAATCACTCAAAGCAATGTCATCATTGTAACCAACCTCAAAGTCCTTGAAAACGCTTGTGAGCCGCAGCTTACCACCCCCCACCTTCCTGCCAGTAATATCAAAGATTGTAAGATAGATGACTGCCGCAGGCTTGCTTTCCCGATAGAGAAATTCAAAAGCGAGCTTTGCATCTTGAAGATCGGTCACGGGATTGGGATAGATATGGAGTCGGTCAACAACCAACCTTCGCGGCATGACCACATGCGTCACAGCCACTTCGTTGTTACTCAGATCAGCTTCAATCGCCTCATCGATGGGCAGCAGTCCAAATGTAAAAGTGGCCTCACCATAGGTCGGCTCAGCCAGCTCCCAGGAAGCCTCAAGATTCGTATGCATACCAGCAGGAAGAAAAACCTCAAGCGTATCTTCATGAATCAACTTCCCACCGGGGTTTTCGCCCTGGTGTATCCTGAAAACATAAAGATGCGACCGCAACATGGATGCGCCGAGGTTGGTAGCACGAAGCCGCCCAGTAACCTGGCTACCGGCCACCAGGGGTTCGCCCCAATCACGACCATGCCAGTCCAGTTCCACACTTGAAGGTGAAACCACAATGTCGCTTAACGACTCTGATGACGCCGTCGCAAACTGACCCACGAAACCCGTCACCAGCTTGACGACATCGCAAACCTGGCTGATGTTGACATTGCCTGCCGTATCACCAAGCGTGTGATAATACGGATAGGCTGGTACCCCGCTCTCCTCGGTACGGTCATTGAGCATTATGCCGGGTATGCCATAAGCCCAGAAAGAGGCATGGTCGCTGTTGTAAATGCCTGTACGGTTCTTGGTAACCAGGCTGAGGCCGAGTCCCGTATCAGCACTTGCTGACAGGAGCGAAGCGAGCCAGTAAGATTTCCAGTCATAGGTTATCTCCATGAGCTTATCCGGCTCTGCATATCCAATCATATCAAGATTGATGACTCCAATGATCGAGTCGCTATCCGTCAGATGACTGACGTAGTAGTGGCTCCCACGCCGACCCTGCTCCTCACCCGAGAAAGCGATCAACCTGAGACTCACATCGAGATCAATGTCAGCCAGCAGGCGAGCACACTCTAGCAATGCGACAACGCCGCTGCCATTGTCGTCTGCGCCGGGTGCAGGATCGGTTTGCCAATCCCAATCTGTTTCCCTCTGAGCAGTTGCATCATAGTGAGCGCAGATCACATAAGCGGCAGATGTTCTTCTCCCTGGCTTGGAAGCCACGATGTTTATGAGGTTGCTGCCCTCGGGACAGGACGCTATTTCAAAATGAACTGTATCAACCGACCAATCCGAACCTTCGAGATAGGTCGTCAAGACATCAATAAGATAGGGTGCAATGTCGGTGGCGGTCTTGGATCTGCAGGCATAGCGCGACCTGTAGGTGTGGGTTGAGCTGTCGAAGGTGAGATAGTAGAGATGCTGAAGCATTGCAAGAGTATCTACTGGTGGCAGGTATCTCGAGATAAATCTTTCGCCGGTTGCAGGAATCTTGCTACTCAGCAGCCTGTTTGTCAGATTCTGCCCAAAGTGCGGAGTGACAATCCGGCCAAGTGGCATCCATCTGACACGTAGTATTTCAAACCCCTTCTCCCGCAAAGCCTGAACCACTGAGGGATCAGCAGCAAAGACTGTGGTGAAAGGTGTTCTGAAATACACTCTCACCCTCGAGGATGTGATCTCACCCTCACCATGAGCAATCCAGATGGGGAGATCATGCTTCAAGCCCACGACTCTCA
>JALGWB010000355.1 GCA_025774405.1 bacterium | reverse complement strand
TTCATGGTATTGGTCCAGGTTGATGGGAACGAGAGCGAAGTGTCTGTCTTTACAAATGACTTGGCTAAGGCGGTCAACAGCGGGCATGAATGCATAGAGGTTGATGACCACATCTCTGCTCTCTATGTTCTCATGAACGATCTTGAGTCCAGGGGGGGTATACTCGCCGGTGAAGTTCTTGTCGAGCCTGCCACGCTCGGTGTTTTCCTGAGAGCCGCTCTCAGCCAGATTGTTAAACTCGGTGAGCCGGTCTACCAATGTGATGTCGTCTCCGATGAGAAGGTGCTTGTCAGATTTGCTTACAGAAGGCCCGATCGGGCAAACGGATCGCTCGAACGCGATGTACGATCCACCCTGGGTCTTGGCTCCCTTGCAGTCAGATTCGGCGGAAAACCCTATGGCATTGGTCTCTGGAATACCCCATTTGCAAGATTGGTGCTGGGCGCTGATTTCAGTCAGTTGAGGATGGTGAAGGCAGAAACCGACAGACTGGGTATTGTAAACCCAGGTCGAGTTTTCCATCTTAAGGCATCTTCAGGTTTGCCTCTGTCAGGCTGGTCACTCAAGATGCTGGTCAGAATGATGAAAAGATGATCCATGGGGCTTGTTTAGTCGTGGTTTGAGTGCTAATCTGCATGGAGAAGAGTTGGTGCCAGGCATTTTCCAAAGAAGGAGGTGGAGAGTTGAGTGTAAGGAAGGTTGTCATAATGGGGGCAGCTGGTCGCGACTTTCACAATTTCAATGTCTTCTTCAGGAACAACGATTCGTACCGTGTCGTTGCCTTTACAGCAACTCAGATTCCTCATATAGCTGATCGGACTTACCCCCCTTCTCTGGCTGGTAAACTATATCCTGAGGGCATACCTATCCTCGACGAAAAGGATCTTGAGGAGGTAATCAAGCAACACGGAGTCGATGTCGTCATATTTGCATACAGTGACATACCGCACATTGATGTCATGCATAAGGCATCCAGGGTGATCGCTGCTGGAAGTGACTTCATGCTCCTGGGAGCATGTTCGACATGGCTTGAGTCAGAGAGGCCAGTGATATCGGTTTGTGCGACCCGCACCGGTTCGGGCAAGAGCCAGACAACTCGCAAGGTTTGTGCGGTGCTTGAAAGTGCAGGCAAGAAGGTTGCTGTGGTCAGACATCCGATGCCATACGGTGATCTGGCTAAGCAAGCTGTTCAAAGGTTTGCCACCCTCGAGGATCTTGACCTTCATCAATGCACAATTGAGGAGAGAGAGGAATATGAACCTCACATAAGGAGGGGGCGTGTAGTCTATGCAGGTGTGGACTATGGCAAGATTCTCGAGAGGGCGCAGGGTGAGGCAGAAGTCATCATATGGGACGGTGGCAATAATGACCTTCCCTTTTATCGTCCAGATCTTCACATAGTTGTTGTTGATCCCCATCGCCCCGAGCATCAACTCAATAGCCATCCGGGCGAGGCGAATCTACGCATGGCTGATGTTGTCGTCATCAATAAGATTGATACAGCGCCTCCCAGGAATGTCAGGGAGGTGGAGGATATCATTGCTGCTGCCAATCCCTCGGCCACAGTTATCAAGGCGGAATCCCCCATATCTGTTGATAAACCGGAGATGATAAAGGGCAAGCGAGCACTTATCATCGAAGATGGTCCGACTCTTACCCACGGCGATATGAAGTTTGGAGCCGGTATGGTCGCTGCTGAGAGATACGGCGCGTCAGAGTGCATTGACCCGCGGCCTTTCGCAGTTGGCGAGATCAAGCAGACCTTCAAGAAATATCCGCATATCGAGAAGCTGATCCCGGCAATGGGCTATGGCGATGGCCAGATGAAGGATCTCGAAGCAACTATAAACGCCAGCGATGCTGATGTGGTGATCAGTGCAACTCCAGCCGACATCAGCTCGTTGCTTAACATAAAAATTCCTCTGGTAAAGGTTGGCTATGAGCTTGAGGAAATCGGTGAGCCCTCGCTTCATACTGTTGTGATGGACATGTTGAGCAAGAGGAGGTAGTGGATTTGAAGCTCCATGAGTATCAGGCCAAGGAGATATTTGCAAGCTATGGCATTCCAGTGCCACCAGGCAAGGTTGCAAGCACCGCTGAGGAAGCAAAGGCGATTGCTTCCGGGATCGGTAAGAAGGTTGTAATAAAAGCACAGGTACATGTTGGTGGGAGGGGCAAGGCAGGTGGAATAAAATTCGCCGATACTCCGGGTGAGGCTGCCAAGGTTGCCTCGGAAATTCTGTCAATGGAGATCAAGGGTCTGCCTGTACGAAAGGTACTTGTAGGTGAATGTCTCGAAGTGCTCGAGGAATACTATTTGTGAGTTATTGTCGATCGCAAGACTCAGCGACCCGTTGTCATGGTCAGCTCAGCCGGCGGGGTTGACATTGAAGAGGT
>JALGWB010000354.1 GCA_025774405.1 bacterium | reverse complement strand
CGACCTTTCTGGCTATCCAAAAGTTGCATCCGATACCCCGATTGACCTATTCAGTCGCATAATAAGAATCGCAGACACCTTTGATGCAATGACAACTGAGCGACCGTATCGAAACAAGGTCTATTCTCCACACGATGCAATGCGCTATCTTGTTGATCAAGCAGGCATGAAGTTCGATCCTGTTCTGGTCAAGGCTTTTGCTTCGGCTCTTGGTCTATTCCCAATCGGGACGATCCTGAGGCTCAACACCGGCGACATCGGTATAGTTGTCCGCCGGAGCGATCTCAGCTCGGACCCGGATCGTGCGGTTGTCCGGCTCATAGCCGACGCCAGTGGAAATCGAGTTGATGAAGAACGCTATATCGATCTAGGCTTGATCGATAAGGAAACTGGCGAATTCGTCTATTCAGTCACCGATGCTCTCTCATGCAAAGACGCTGGAATAAACCCCAGGGACTATCTCCTCTCGTAGCATCGGTACCGCATGGCTTCCCCTGAGGCTTTGTTCATTCAGCCAAGAGTTTCTCAGACTTGGACTTTAGCTTACCTGTCCAGTCATCGAAGATGGTGTACAGCAGAGGTATAACAAGAAGTGTCAGAAGAGTTCCGACAAGCAGCCCTCCGATCACCGAAACAGCCATAGGTGCACGCATCTCAGCTCCTCGTTCGTGGGAAAGTGCCATCGGACCCATAGCAAGGATTGCTGTGAGGGCGGTAAGAATAACAGCTCTAAGCTTCGTCTTGCCAGCGAGTACAATCGCCTGGATCTTGTCCATCCCCTTCCTTCGGAGAAGATTAATGTAGTCCACAAGTACAATCCCGTTGTTTACAATCACCCCTGCCAGAACCAGAATTCCCATCATCGAAGTGAGTGAAAGGCTTGTCCCTGAGATCAACAAGCCAGCACAGACACCAATCCAGGCAAGCGGTACCGTAAACATGATTGTAAAGGGATGGACAAAGGATTCAAACTCGGAAGCCATAACCATGTATACGAGCAAAACTGCAAAGGCGAAACCCCAGGATAGCCAGTAGAAAGTCTCTTTCATCTTCTCCGCCTCGCCACCAATCTTGAAGAAGTAGCCTTCCGGTAGTGGTACACTCCTTAGTCTTCTGTTCACATCCTTGACTACCTTTCCCAGGCTCCTCCCTGAGACATTAGCCGATACCGTGATGAGTCTTTTCTGCCCTTCTCGAGTGAGTTCAACGGGACCCGTGCCCCTTTCCACAGCAGCGATATCGCCTACTCTTACCGTTCTCCCGCTGGGTGTGGCAATCGGGAGAAGGCCAATATCTGATGGCTTATCGTTCTGGTCGTCATTAAGCTTCACCACCAGATCAAATTCGTCACCTGCTTCACGATAGCGGGTTGCCAGCTGCCCTTCAAATGCAGCCCGGATTTCCTGCCCAATAAGCCCAGCAGAAACCCCGAGCTTGGCAGCCTTCCTTCTGTCGAGGTATATGGTGTATTCAGGCTTACCCTCTTCAAGGGAGACCCTAACATCGTGGATGCCCGGGACTCTGGTGATTTCATCTGATATCCTACTGGCTATGCCTTTGAGGACATTGAGGTCCTTCCCAAATATCTTCACCTCGATTGGGGCTCCCATTGCCCCACCCGAGATCATCATTTGTGCCATATCAATGAACTCGACCTTACCGTCAAAGTAAGGAGGAATATGCTGCCTCAAGTAATCGGTTACTTCGGCAGACGTCCTCTCGCGCTTTTCCTTCAACCTTATCATTATCTCGCCTTCATTTGGACCCTTCACACCCATCCCAAAAGCAATGCCCATCTTCGTAGTTTCTTCCACTCCGATGAATGAGACTACTGTCTCAACACCATTGAGACTCTGGGCAATTGCCTCTATCTGCTTCACATAGTGCCGCGTTTCCTCAAGAGGTGTGCCGACTGGTAGACTGACTTTGAGGATGACGATGTCCATGTCGCTTTCGGGGATGAATTCTCTATCCATAATGAAGATAGCTGCGGCACTCAAGGCGAAGAGACCAAACACGACAGCAAGCACCTTCTTCTTGTTCCTGAGACACCACTTGAGAGCTTTCTCATAGATCACTACAGCCTTCTGAAAGTGCCGCTCAGTGGCATAAAGTACATGCTCTTTCGTTCCCTGCCGAACACGCCTAAAAATGCGTGATGCCAGCATAGGTACAAGCGTTAAGGTCACCAGCAATGACATAAAGAGCGCAGACGCAACCGTAAGAGCCAACCCGCGCGACACCTTACCTGTGATGCCAGGGATGTAGATCAGTGGTAGGAAAACAATCATTGTTGTCAGAGTTGAGGCGGTGATAGCCATGCTCACCTCGCTTACGCCCTCAATGCTTGAGGTGATACGATCATGCCCGTCTTCCATGTATCGAAAGATGTTCTCAA
>JALGWB010000353.1 GCA_025774405.1 bacterium | reverse complement strand
AGTCCTGCTCGAGCGATATGTGGTGTATAGACAAGCTGATAACCACGCTTGATGTGCTCCTGCTTCCAGAAATCTTCGATTATTCCTCTCACAACTGAACCCTTGGGATGCCAGTAGACAAGCCCGGCACCAGCATCTTCATCAATGCTGTAGAGATCAAGATCGATCCCAAGGCGTCGGTGATCACGCCGCCTTGCTTCCTCAAGCCTTTCGAGATAGGCTTTGAGCTGGTCCTCGGTTTCGAAGGCTGTACCGTAAATGCGCTGAAGCATAGGACGTTCCTCATCACCACGCCAATAGGCACCAGCCAGGCCTGTAAGTTTGAAGGCGCGCAACCATCCGGTTGAGGGTAAATGTGGACCACGACACAGGTCAACAAAATCATCCTGGCGATAGATAGTTACCCTCTCATCGGGCATCTCATTCAACAATTCAACCTTGTAGATTTCCCCCATTTCCTCGAAAAGCTTGATTGCCTCGTCGCGCGAGACCTCGACCCGATCAAGTGGAATATCTTGCTTCACGATCTCAGCCATCTTCCCCTCGATCTCAGGCAGCATCTCCTCCGATAGTCTGCCATCGACATCGAAATCATAGTAGAAGCCGTCCTCAATGGCGGGGCCGATGCCCAACTTTGCATCTGGGAACAGGCGCTTGACAGCGTGAGCCAAGACATGGGCTGCTGTATGCCGATATACTTCTCTGGCCTCGGGGGCCTCAAAGGTCAGCAATTCAACCTCGGTCTCATCACTTAACACAGTGTTCAGGCCGACCACTCTACTACCAATGCGGGCAGCTATAATGAGCCTACCCTCCTTGGCACCGATCTCGGCAGCTACATTCACCAGACTGGTGCCAGGCTTGGAGGCAACAATCAACTCCGACTGTCCGTGGGACGAAGCTTCAGGCATCTCGGGGTGTACCGACTATTTCCTCTTGTTTTAAGTATCGTCCAGTCCAGTTGATATAAAGAAATGGTGGGCGATACTGGACTTGAACCAGTGACCTCCTGCTTGTCGAGCAGGCACTCTCACCAGCTGAGCTAATCGCCCACTCCCCTAACTTGTGTACCTTCAACGAATTATACCTTCTCCTTCAATCAATATGATAAGATTGCACAACATGTCAAGTAATTTCTAACAAGGTCATGAGGGATTTTCAGAATCCTCGGTTTGGGATTCATCTTCCCCTTCAGACCGGCCTTCCTCGGAAATTTCCTCCTTGATCTCAGGCTCTTCGGTTTGGGCGACCGGTTCTTTAGCAGCCACCACCTCTCCGACAGTCAGTGTCTTCGGACCATACTTCCGAAGATACTTCTCCACTTCCTCTCTATCCTGATCGGCAAGGTATTCCCTGACACTAAGCAAAATCTTGCGAGCATCCGGGTCTATCTTGATAACCTTGAGCGGCAGCTCATCACCAATCTGAAAAACATCCGATGGTTTCTTGATATTCTCACGACCCAAGTGGGAAAGTGGGACAAACCCTTCAACATCTTCCTCAAGTTCGACTACGACACCTCTATCCTGCATCTTCATGATCCTGCCCTTGGTAACGTTACCAACGGCATACTTCTCAAGCAACCTAGTCCATGGATTTTCCTCAATCTGTTTTAACCCGAGCGAAATCTTGCGGCTCTCCTTATCAATGCTCAGCACGATAACATCTACCCTATCGCCCTTCTTGAGAATCTCGCTCGGATGGCGAATACGTTTAGTCCAGGACATGTCAGAAATGTGTACCAGGCCCTCGATCCCCTCTTCGATCTCAACGAAAGCCCCGAAGTTTGTTAGGTTACGCACTCTGCCAGTCACCTTTGTTCCCTCGGGGTACCGCTGCTCAAGGGTTTCCCAGGGATCGGGTTCGATCTGCTTAAGCCCAAGCGAGATCTTTTCATTCTCCTTGTCGATCTTGAGCACCACTGCCTCAATGGTCTCACCTATCGCAACAACCTTCGAGGGATGCTTGATGTGCTTTGTCCAGGACATTTCAGACTTATGAACAAGTCCTTCGACACCCTTCTCCAGCTCGACAAAGGCACCATAGTCGGTGATACTTACAACCTTTCCTCGCACCCTCGATCCGACGGGATACTTCTCTTCGACATTCTCCCAGGGGTTGGGCGTAAGATCTTTCATGCTCAGTGATATTCGATCTCGTTCCTTATCAAAGTCAACCACCATCACCTTGACAGTGTCCCCAATCGCAAGCATCTCGGAAGGATGGCTTACCCTGCCCCAGGAAATATCGGTAATGTGGAGTAGCCCATCTATGCCCCCAAGGTCAATGAAGGCACCAAAGTCTGTAATGTTCTTAACCACACCTTCCCTGATCTGACCCTTCTCAAGTTCGGCAAGCAATGCCTGCTTCTGTCGCTCACGTTCTTCCTCAAGAACTATTCGTCT
>JALGWB010000352.1 GCA_025774405.1 bacterium | reverse complement strand
TCGCATAAAGCCCGGGGAAGGTCACTCCATTGTAGACCTCATATTCCTGGTCAGCAGCTGTCGAAAGTGCAAAGGTAGCACCACCACCACTCACATCAGTCATCTTCTCAACTCCACCGACAAGCACGATATCACTCACACCCGAGGCAACCTCGATGAAGCCCTGGCGGAAGGCAGCGCCACCTGATGCACAGGCTGATTCAATCCTTATCGCAGGTATCGGTGCAACCCCAAGATAGTCTGCCAGGAGTGCCCCAAGATGCTCCTGACCAACAAAAAGCCCGGATGACATGCACCCGACATACATCGAGTCGATTCTATCGACTCCAGCATCATCAATCGCTTTCAACGCAGCTTCGACGAAGATCGTCCGCAGCGACTTCTCCCAGAGTTCACCCCACTTGATCATGCCAATTCCAATCACAGCAACGTCACGCATAGCAAACACCTCTTAGTCTCATTCACCCATTCTTATCTTTCTGCGCAACTTGGCATAGGTGCCATAGTCTATGTAGATCTTGTTGCGATCAAGGTAATCGGAAGTCTTCGGAGCCAGGTCCCTCACCCCGGTTATCCTCTCAGTTATGCGGTAGATAAAGGCATCACTACCAGCTCCTGAACCATAGGATACCATAAGGATCTCATCCCCGGGTTCAGCAACATCAAGCACAGCCGTAAGCCCCATTGGCGAAGAACCTGAATAGGTATTGCCAAGCCTGGGGCAGAGGAGCCCAACCCTGAGCTGATCAGGCTTAAACCCAAGTTGTTTGCCCACGGTAGCAGGAAACTTACCATTTGGCTGATGGAAAACCACATGAGCAAAATCCCCAGGTTTCTTGCCCGCCATCTCCATAATTGCTGTTGCCGCACCCTTGATATGTTTGAAATAGGCTGGTGCGCCTGTGAATCTGCCAGCATGTCGAGGATAATGCATGTACTCCCGCCTCCAGAAATCAGGCGTATCAGTCATATAGGAGAAAGTATGGGTCACCTCAGCTATAACATCCCTGGTGCCAAAGATGAAGGCAGCAGCCCCAGCAGCAGCTGAGTATTCAAGAGCATCACTCGGTGCACCCTGAGATGTATCAGCTCCAATGGCAAGGGCATATTCCATCCTACCAGCCTCAACCAATCCAAGGGCAACGAACATACCTTCCGTGCCTGCCTTGCAGGCGAACTCAAAATCAGCACAATGGATATCAGGCGTCGCCCCTATTGCTTCCGCAACAACCGTACCACTCGGCTTGACTGCATAGGGATGGGACTCTGAGCCAATATAGACTGCTCCAAGTTTCCTTGGATCAATTCCGGCCCGCCTAAGAGCATTTCTGGCAGCCTCAACTGACATGGTGATAACATCCTGATCAAGTCCGGGAACCGACTTCTCCTCAAGTCGTAAACCCCTTTTATAGCTTTCCGCATCGGTACCCCAGACTTTGGCTATCTCCTCCACCTTGATGCGGTATCTTGGCGCGTAGGCGCCGTAGCCGACTATTCCAGCCATACCAACCTCCATCAGATGTCTTTGATTTCAACCACACCCTGACACCAAGCTACTGGGAGATGTTATCAGACCCTTCCTGCCATGTCAACGTTCAACCAGGCTCAGCAGGCGCTTCACAAACCCGGCCCGAAGGCGTATTGTGCTGAAGTGTGCCAACCATGACAGATACAGGTGAATAGGGGGCAATGGCATTCCTCGGGTGAGATGGGAATGGCAGGTGTGTTGCCAGCATCTTTCAGGGTTGCCTAACAGGGCAGGCAACGTTTAGAATCCATGCTGTCATTGCAAAAGAAATCCTAACGGGACCTTGCATTATGGCTGTTACTGCAATTCTTGCTTATCATGTCGCAACAGGTATTCTCATTGCCTATCTTATCAAACGCCCGATTCACTTACTCTGGATCCTGCTCTGGGCTCTGGCACCAATTGTGATTGTCTATGTCGATAACCCCAACTTCCGAATTTATTCATTCCATAGTTTCATGCACGGAAGCATAGTCTATCAAATCATCAACGGCAAAATCCCCCCGCCAGATCCTCTTCTCGCAGGCCAGACGCTGCACTATCCGTGGATGCCTCACCTCCTGGCTGCATCGATGTCCAGGATCTTCAACGTTTCACCTTTCGTGGCTATACCAGCACTTAACATGGTCTCACTGGTCTGTGTGATCTTGCTTACAATAAAGATTTCTGAAATGCTCATAAGCGATCGCAGACTCAACCTCCTTTCAGCCATTTGTGCCATCTATGCACTCGGTCCCTTTGTGAGGGAAATTTGGGAACTTGCACCAATGAAAATACCCTTTGAAATTCGTGGGATACCGCTTCTTGACAAGTTCATTACGATCAACACGCTTCCACTCGGACTTGTCGGATGGTTCCTAACCATCTATGCAGCTCTTTGCTACTA
>JALGWB010000025.1 GCA_025774405.1 bacterium | reverse complement strand
CACTGGGGAGTGGCATCTCAGGTTGCCCCTGATCTTGAGCCTAACCGATATGCTTTCTGCTATCGCTGGAACAGGGCATGGACATCAGCCACCCTACGCTCAACCGGACTTATCTCAAAGAGCCGCTTGCGCCGATAGTTGAAAAGACTGGCAACAACATTGGTTGGAAGCATCTCGACGGCATTGTTGTAATCAGTGACAGCTGCATTATAGGCACGTCTTGCTGCAGCGATTTGCTCTTCGAGCTCGTTAAGGGTGATCTGTAGATGCATGAAATTCTCGTTGGCTTTGAGTGCAGGATAGTTCTCAACGGCAACGAGGATGCCCCGAATGGCTTTTGAAATTCTGCGATCGATGTCTATCTTTTCCTCATCGGATGCATCGCCTGAAAGTGCTTTTGCTCTCAGCCGAGTAACCTCGGTAAGCAGATGCCGCTCATGGAGCATATACTGCTCAACCGTAGCAACCAGATTGGGAATGAGGTTGTAGCGCTTCTTGAGCATCGTATCTACTGTGGCAAAGATGTTGGCTACCATGTTCTTCTTTCTTACGAGCGTGTTGTACATGCTCGCAACAAATATACCAACCACTGCCACGACTATCAGAAAAATCACCATAGGGGTTAGCCTCCTTCAAATCGGTTCCAACCATTAGAACGGCTTCTGTAGGAGCGACCTTGATAGGATTCTTAATGCAAACTGGCTCAGCTCGCTTTGAGAGCTCCCGCTGTCCTCTTCTTTGAATCGATTGCCCTGCGTACCTCAGAGAGAAGCTCCGGCAGCGAGTAAGGCTTCTGAAGAAATGGAATTCCCTTGCAGGAAGCTTCAGAGCATCTGGCCCTTTCGTCAATATATCCACTGCTCAGAATAAGTGCGGTCTCAGGTGCCCTACGGGAGATCTCCTCACTGAGATCAAAGCCGCTACCGTCTGGCAAGACAACATCAGTGAAAACAAGATCGAAGCCACCCTTCTCCTCAAGGCATCGAAGAGCTTCACTCATCGAATCCACTATCTCTACCCGATAGCCTTGCTCGGTGAAAACCCGTTTCAGAAAGCCCGCCACATCCTCAGCATCTTCAACAATTAGCAAGCGATCGCCATGTCCTCGAACTTCATCAAGCGCAGGTTGCTCCTCCAGACACACGGTAGAAATCCCATGCGAGGCCGGAAGTGTCACAGTAACTCTTGTCCCTTCCCCAAGACTGCTTTCGATACGCACATCCCCTCCGTGCTGCCTGACAATGCCATAGACAACGGAGAGTCCAAGCCCCGTGCCCTTGCCGACATCCTTCGTGCTAAAGAAAGGCTCAAAGGCGTGTTCGATGGTATGTTTGTCCATGCCGACTCCGGTGTCTTCAATGATGAGTCGCACGTACCTGGGTGGCTCGCTCTCGTCACCTCGGTCAAATGACACTGAAGGGACAAAACTTTCTGTCCGTATGGTTAACGTGCCCCCTTTAGGCATGGCATCACGCGCGTTGACGGCAAGATTGAGAATAACCTGTTCAATGCCGCCTGCATCGGCCTGGATCGGAGCCAAACCCTGTTCAAGGTGAGTCTTTATCAAAATATTCTCGCCTATGACACGCTTCAGCATTCCGATCATCCCCGAGACTGTCTGATTGAGATCAACTTCACCGAATTGCACAGGTTGCTTACGGCTGAAGACCAGGAGCTGGCGCGTAAGGCTTGCAGCTCGCTCGGCAGCCCTTTTTATCTGATCGATGTCCCCTCTGACAGGGTCATCCTCTCCGAGACGGAGTAGAGCAAGCTCGGCATTACCCTGAATCGCTGTCAGCAGATTGTTAAAATCGTGGGCAACGCCAGCAGCAAGTGTGCCGATGGCTTCCATCTTCTGTGAGTGGAAAAGCTGTGCCTGGAGCTGTTCCTTCTCTTTCTCAGCCTTTCGCTGTTCGGTAAGATCCTGAGCAGCAACCAGAACCCCCGTCACCTTTCCATCGGTGTCCCGGATTGGCGTGGCATGGCAACCGATTATGCGTTGCTCCATGTTCTTGGTAACGATCTGGCACTCAAGGCACTTAACCGACTCAACCGCATCAGCCATGAGGTTGTTGAATATCTCTTCAACCTGATCTCTGTATTCTTCGGGCATGACAGTTTCAAACCAGTTCTTGCCGACAAGGTCACACTCTTCGTATCCCAGAATCTCACAACCTTCGCGATTGATGAGTGTTATTTCACCCTTTTCATTGAGTGCAACCATAAGGACAGCTGCAATGTCGAGGTACTGTTGTGCGCGGTCACGCTCATGCTTAATTGCCTGCTCAGCCTCGAGGCGTTTGGTAACATCGCGGAATACAAGTACAGCTCCAATGCGATTTCCAGCCTGATCCGCAATAGGGGAGACTGTCTGTTCAATAGGAATCTCTTTACCACTGCGAGCCCTAAGCATATAGACCTTTTCAGAGGTGTCACCTGCGTCTGCACGACCGGGCACACGGGATGAGGTGTCGGGTGAGATCTGCCGAGCATCAAAGACTTGCTTTAGATCCTTGCCCAGTGCCTCCTGTTGCTTCCAGCCAGTCAGCCTCTCAGCAACAGGATTTATGAAGGTAATTCGATCTCTGGCATCAATTGCAATGACTCCGTCACCAATACTTCGTAAGACCTCGTGAAGCCAGCGCTCACTTGCTCTGAGTTTCTTCGTCAACTTATGTTTGAACACAGCTAGCTCGATTGTTGTTCGCAGCACCTGCTCGTCGAATGGTTTCACCACATAGCCAAAAGGGGCGATCCTTTTGGCCCTTTCGACTGTTGCTTCATCGGCATAAGCAGTAAGGAAGATGATTGGGATGTCCTTGTGCTTTCGAATCGCATCGGCTGCCTCAATGCCATCCATCGAACCTGCAAGATGGATATCCATAAGGACAAGGTCCGGACTTGCACTCAAGGCCTTCTCAACAGCCTCTTCACCTGATGAAACAGTTGCACACACGCTGTAACCGAACTTCTTGAGTCTGTCTTCGATCTCAAGTGCGACTATGCTTTCATCCTCAACCACCAGCACCCTCAGAGTTTGCATGGTACCCACCTCCTCGCAGCCTTGTCGCTAAACAGTATTCGGAATTCTGTACCACAACAACTCGTTGCCTCCAGCCTACCATCTATCTGCTTTACCAATGTCTTGACGAGTCTGAGTCCCAGGGTTGGTGAGGTGTCAATGTCAAGCTCCGACGGAAGTCCAATTCCATCATCTTTCACTACGATCTCGAATTGGTTATCATCAACACGATGGAGTTTCACCCAAAGCCTGCCCTTCCCCGTATTGAATGCGTGCTTAAGAGAATTGCTGACAAGCTCGTTGATGATGAGTCCGCACGGAACGGCCGTGTCCATGCTGAGGCTCACATCAGCGATATCGACTTTGAAGGTGATCCCCCCCGAGGAGACATTGTAGGAAGTGATCAGGAACTTGATGAGATTGTGGATGTACTCACTCAGATCAATGTGGGCGAGATCATCTGATCGGTAAAGGGTCTCATGGATGAGTGCCATCGACCTGATCCGGTTCTGGCTCTCTTTGAAGATCTCCACCGCCTTGCCGTCGGCTATGCTGCGAGACTGCAGGTAGAGAAGACTTGAGATGATCTGGAGATTGTTTTTTACGCGATGGTGGATCTCCCGGAGCAAAACCTCTTTCTCTTCGAGACTTCGCTTGAGACGTTCTTCAGCATGTTTCCAAACTGTTATGTCACGAAAAACACCGAATGTGCCAGTGAAGTTTCCCTCTTTGTCAAATCTCGGACTCGCAGTAATGAGAATCACCCTTCGCTCGCCGTCGGGTCTCGTGATTTCAAGGTCATAGGTTGTTCTCTTGACAGTGGATCTCAAACGGGTTTGAGCCTTTACGAGTTCGAATCCATTCTCATCAAGAAACTCACTCAGACATTTGCCAACGAGCTCGCCCTGGGGTACACCAAAGATCTCATGTGCGGCTGGATTTGCGAAGACAAAGCACTCACTCAAGTCAACAACCCCGAGTCCCTCCTGTTGATGCTCGACCAGAGTCCGGTAGCGTTCCTCACTTTCCCGCAAGGCTTCGTCCCGACTTTGGATTTCAGCAAGCATTTGATTGAAAGCCAGAACCAGGTCACCGATTTCATCGTCTGTCATCCTGGATGCTCTCAGTGAATAGTCCTTTCTATTGGTAACCTCACTGGCGACATTGGCGAGCTTAATGATTGGTTCGGAGATAACACGCTGAAGCCGAGAGGAAGCAAGGATGACCAACAGATGTGAGATTAGAGCAACACCCCCAATTATCACCAGATATGATCTTATACGGATCAGCAGATTTGTGAGGTCTCCTTCAAGATAGATCTCACCGATTGTTTTGCCCCGTGCTGTGACGGGTATGCGCTTGATCAGGGCGTTACCTAGGAGGCTTGAGATCACTCTCAGGCTCCCCGCTGGCTCATTGCTTCCATGTGGATTGCGCTCAAAAGATGCCAGAAGACTCCCATCAGCGCGGTAGATTGATGCCTTGCTTATGCGCTTATCCGAGCTGACCATGTTTAGGATCTGCCTTGCAGCTCTTGGATCGTTGAGTTCAAGCGCTACCTGAGCACTCCTTGCAAGCATATCACCAGCGCTGGCAAGGTCTTCTGCAATGTCCGAACGGAAGACCCCGAGCTCATAGATTGCTAAAGCAGTAGTTGCCAGCAAAAGGGCTCCGCCGCTCGTTATTACAATAATCCAGATGAGCTTGCGACGTATAGACGACTTCTTGAGGTATCGCACCCTATCCTGCTCCTCCAGCATGCATGCCTTCAGCATGCAGCCCTTTGGACACACTCCAAGGGTTCGTCCCCAAAAAGATGCAAACCGACGACCCCACCGCTTTCCGTCTTCAAGAAAGCTTCCAATGCTATATCGAAAACCTAGTTGCTTGACTTTAGGGAAATTAGGATGATCTGGCTATCCGATTGAGAGAACTTTGGCTCCTCTGATCTTGCGATTCTTAAGTTCGATGAGTGCCCGATTGACTTCGGCAAGATCAAATTCCTCGACCTCAGGCTTAAGCCTCATTGAGGTAGCCAGGCTCAGGAAGTCACTTACGTCCCTGCGGGTGACATTGGCAACGCTCTTTATTTCCTTCTCCAGCCAGAGATGGGTGGGGTAGTCACATCTAAGAAGATAGTCCTTATCGATATCCTCCTTGCGAATCGCATTTATTACAAGCCTTCCGCCACGAGCAAGATTCTTCAGGGCCTCAACTACTGGTTTCCAGACAGGAGTTGTATCAATTATGGCATCGAGTTTGGATGGTGCCCGGTCGGTAGTGTCACCTGCCCACTTCGCTCCAAGCTCAAGCGCAAAGGCGCGTTCGTGCTCACTGCGGGCAAAAACATAGATCTCAGATGACGGCAGCATATGTCTTGCCATCTTGAGCACAAGATGGCCCGAAGCTCCAAAGCCGGTGAGCCCGAGCCGATCGCCATCCTCAAGGTTGGTCAGCCTCAAGGATCGAAGTCCTATGGCTCCTGCACAGAGCAATGGAGCTGCCTCTGAATCACTGAAGATATCAGGAATGGGATAAGCAAACCCTTCATCAATCACCATGTATTCAGCATAGCCACCGTCAGCATCACGTCCAGTGGCTCTAAATTCACTGCAGAGATTCTCCTGCCCTGTCTGACAATACTTGCACCTACCACAGGCCGAATAAATCCACGCCACCCCGACCCGATCACCAACTTTGAAACGCTTTGCGTCTTCACCCAACTGCTTGACTCTGCCAACAACCTGATGGCCCAGAATGATGGGCAGCTTGGGAGGGGTCCGCCCCTCGATCTCGTCGAGCTCTGTGTGGCAAACGCCACATGCTGACACCCTGATAAGGATCTCGCCCTGGTGTGGCTCCGGTTCCGGCACTTCGGCCAGCTCAAGAGGCGCCGGATTGGTTGTAAGATCGGTGAGATTGCGGAGCAGCATTGCCTTCATCTATCTACCCAACCCACTGTTCGGTCTTGTCCCGTCCGCGATATTACATTGTTGGTCCTTGATACTCGCTGATCGCCCCCATCACATCAAGAGGAAGCAAGGGCATTGCTTCACCATTATGCTCGACCCTGAAGCGCAGGTCCTCAAGCACTGGATTTGGCTTCTGGCCTATACCGAAGATCTTTGGCATAAATACGCTTGTATCGATGAGCGGCGCTTCGGGCATTTCAACAAGTTTGACTTCCATACCGGTTGGTATTCCAGCCCTGGCCTTGGCTATCTCGATAGCTCGTTCGATACCACCTATCTCATCAATAAGCCCGATTGAAAGTCCGTCAATTCCCGACCACACTCTGCCCTGGGCGATCTTCTTGATCTCATCAGGTTTCTTGTTTCTGCCTTCTGCAACCTTTTCAACAAACATCTCATAATAGCTCTTGATGTCTCGTTCGACTTTAGCTCTCTCCTCAGCTGTAAGATTGCGGTCAGGGATTGTGCCAAAGAACAGGAATGGGATGCCGAAGCCCAGGTCTGCATGATCACCAACCTTGACAAGGTCAGTACTCATGCCAAGGCGCTCCTTGAATCCTTTGTTGTAAATCCAGCCGCCGATGACACCAATTGAACCAGTGATGGTATTGGGTGCAGCAACAATCGTATCTCCATACATCGAGATCCAATAGCCACCACTACCTGCAACCCAACCCTGAGACACGATCACAGGTTTCTCCTCGGCGCATTTCTTAAGAGCTTCAGCTACGATATCAGAAGCAGTTGCACTGCCACCAGGGGAGTCCACCCTGAAGACAACCGCCTTGATGCTGTTGTTCTTAGCCACCCGGTCGATAACCTTTGATAGGCTTCTTGCCTTGATGCCTGATTCCATAGCGCAGGCACCAAGCGCATAGATGACAGCGATACGAGGTCGCTCACCCCAGTAATCATCATGAAGCTTCCAGTAGCGAGCAAGTCCTGATCGCGGTATCATCCCCTTGGATCCGCCCTCGAGCTTTTCAATCGCCTTCTCGACCTCATCCCACCTGCCGAGGGTATCGACGAGCCCGGCCTCCACAGCCTCTTCAGGGAGGAAGAAGTAGTGCTCATTGACCAGGCGATCGAATTCGTCGGGCGAGAGACCCCGGGATTCACAGATTTCGCTTCTTGCAAGATCATAGAAATCATCGATAATTGCCTGAAGTTGCTCGCGGTCACCCTCTGACATCTTGTCCCGGGCAAGCGTCTCGTAGGCTGACTTATATTTGAAGAACCGCCACTCATCAAAGCCCAATCCGAGCTTTTCAAGTGTCCCCTTGGCGTAGAAGCGCCCGAAACGGAAACCAAGGAGGCTATAGTCGGCGACAGATGCAAAATGATAGCCAGGCAGGCCAGCACTTTCGAGAAAGACAACAACGTGTTTGCCAGAGCGTTTGAACTCCTCAAGCTTCTGCCTGATCTCCCAGGCAAGTTCCCAGTTGATATGCATGCCAGCAGTGTTTATGGCGATCCCTGCAATCGATTCATCCTCTTTTGCGGCATCGATCGCATCAAGTACGCCAAGCAAGGTGTTCGACTTATCAAAGAGACGGAAGCGCTGATATTTGAGCTCGCCGTGAAGGTTCAGCTTGAGATATTTTTTGCGGCGCTTAACTGCCTGCTTCAGGATGGAGCGATCGATTCCACCCAGACGAACAGCATAGGTTGTGTAGGCACGATGGTGATCCTGATCGTAGTGTGCCTGTGATGCGGCAGTGAGGCGACCCAGCCCAATGTTAAAGCCAAGCGTGAAACGCTCAGTATCAAAGTAGCGCCCGGTGAAGCGCACTCCGGGTAGGATCTCAAGTGCTGCACCTGCACTCCAAGCAGCATCCTTGACACGTTGGCCGTCCTTGATCGCATAGTCGGCGAAAAGGGTCAGCTTCTCATCGCCGAAGGGACGGATGCCTATGTCTGCAACTGCTTCTTTGTCACTATTGCCGCCGGCGCTCAGGGTTCCCCAAACTCCCAACGAGAGATGGCGAATCGGGCGGATGAGCCAACCAAATGTCCAGAGACTGCTCCTATCGTATATTTCGGTGTCCCCACCGGACCAACCATAGCCTATGCCGAAGATCTTGCTTCGATCACCGAAGGCAAAACTCAGCCGGTAGTCAGTAACGTCACCAAAGCCCTCGATGTCTTCATGAATGAGACCAAAACCAAAGCCGAGCTTGGGGATTCCAGTGAAAAGCCCCCAGCGATCGAGATCACCCGTCAGGGCTTGATACTCCGAACCGAGATCATTCAGGTCAGCATCAGACCAGGTGAAAAGCAGATCACCAAAGTCGATCTGTCTGGCCATGGCCGGGTTAGCATAGCCATAGAGTCCATAGCCCATACTCCCGGGTGAGGTAAAGAGAAAGTCGAAATAAGAGTGATAGGACGGGACTTGACTCCCAAGGGCTGGGCCCGTAAACAGAAGACTCGCAAGAACCAGGACGATAACTCTGCGCATGGTACTACCTCCTCTCCTTGTGAAAACTTGACTTTGGCTTTGACGGCCTGCAACGCTCAATGCTAAAACCTTGAGTGCCCATTTGTAAAGAGTTTGATTGGGACAGAAGCACCTAGTCAGGCAAAAAGCACCCTCCCGGCGACGAGAGTCGCAAGTTCCGTGCCAGCGATCTTGCTGATTCAGCCCTCCCGCTCGAAAGCCTTCTCTCCAACATTTTATCGGTTCTAACTTCTTATTATACAACAGGATAGCAATCAACCGAAAGGTGTGCCGCAGCGGCGTTTTGAGCAAAAAACTGGCGTGTCGGGGCTCTGTGTGTGTCCCTTCGACACAGAAGTGGTGTGGCTCTCGATTGGTCATCACTTGTTATTGAGCATTACTGCGGATGACAAGCCACTGTTTGAAATGTGCCTCCCCAGCTGATAGGGTCGTGAGATGACAGCGCTTTAGAGATTGGCTAAGCCCGCGAAAGGAGGTATGTAATGGAAGAGTTTCTGCAAAAACTGCCTGACTACATCATCACCTATGGGCTCAAGGTCGTTGCTGCAGTTTTGATCTTCGTGATCGGACGTTGGATTGCGGGACTTGTATCTAAAGTGCTCAAGCGGCTCATGGATCGCAGTAACATCGATCCGACCCTCTCGAGGTTCCTTGCTCGACTTTCGTACTTCCTGCTGCTTGCGTTTGTCATCATTGCAGCAATTGACAAGATCGGGATCAGGACCACATCCCTTGTTGCAATGCTGGGTGCTGCCGGGCTCGCCATCGGTTTGGCTCTTCAGGGGTCACTCTCAAACTTCGCTGCGGGTGTGATGCTTGTCATCTTCAAGCCCTTCAGGGTTGGTGACTTTGTCGAGGTGGCTGGTGCTATGGGATCGGTCGAGCAGATTGGCATCTTCACTACGATTCTAAATCATCCCGACAACCGACGCATAATCGTGCCCAATTCGCAGATTACCACAGACAAAATTGTCAATTTCTCAGCGATTGACAATCGCCGCCTCGATATGGTCTTCGGAATCTCTTATGAAGATGACATCAAGAAGGCAAAAGAGATTCTGGAGAACATCGTCAAGTCCGACCCACGAGTGCTCAAAGATCCTGCACCTGTCATTGCTGTTTCGGAGCTTGCCGATAGCAGTGTCAACATCGTCTGTCGCCCATGGACAAAGCCATCAGATTACTGGAGTGTCTATTTTGATACGATGGAAAAGGCTAAGGAGGAACTCGAGCGAGCCGGGCTCTCAATTCCTTTCCCTCAGCGTGATGTTCACATCTATGAGGAGGTAAAGGCATAGGCGAAGGGCACAGGATGTGCCGGCAGGTCTGGATCGTAGTGAGATGAACGCGTTAAGCCGCGCTGGATTTCTTGCGCGCCTCGACAATGGCCTCGGCTATTGAGTAGGGGACAGCCTCATAGTGCTCAAAGTGCATTGTGAACTCACCCCGTCCACTTGTGATATTCCTGAGCTCACTCGCATAGCCGAACATTTCTCCAAGTGGAACATGGGCAGTGAGGATAGCTGTCTTGCCCTTGGCTTCGACATTCAAGATCTTGCCACGCTTTGAACAGAGACTTGAGGTCACTGATCCAACATATTCTTCAGGCAGTATGACCTCAACGCACATAATGGGTTCGAGCAATTCAAGCCCTGCTTTCTTGCATGCCTCTCTAAAGGCATTTGCGGCACAGACACGGAAAGCATGCTCCGAGGAATCGACCTCATGAGCTGAACCATCGGTTAGCACGACTTTGATATCCACCATAGGATAGCCTGCATACGGTCCCTCAGCCATTGCATCAATTATGCCTCGCTCAATTGCGGGAATGAACTCTCGAGGGATCCTTCCGCCTGTTACCTTGTTTTCAAATTGGAAACCGGTAGTGGGTGGATTGGGCTCCACGTGAAGACAGACGTGAGCATATTGTCCATGACCACCTGTTTGTTTGACATGCCTGTAGGCATGATCAACGGCGCCAATGATGGTTTCCCGATAGGCGACCTGGGGCTTGCCGACTGCAACGGTGACTCCAAACTCCCTTCGCAAGCGGTCCGTGATTATCTCAAGATGAAGCTCACCCATACCTGAGACTATGACCTCGCCGCTTTCCGGATCGGTCTTCACGACGAACGTGGGATCCTCTTCGGCCAGTTTGCCCAGGGCACGCCCCAGGCGATCGCTATCGGCAGTTGTCTCTGGTCTGATGGCCACATCGATTACAGGCGCCGGAAACTCAATCGACTCAAGCACGATGGGCTCATCCTGCCTGCACAGCGTGTCACCTGTCCGCGTATCGCTGAGCCCCACAACTGCACCAACGTCACCGGCAAAGAGCTCATCCACCGCATGACGTCTGTTAGCATGCATCTCAAAGATGCGTCCGATGCGTTGCGGTTTTTGCCTTGTAGAGTTATAGACCACCTCACCAGCTCTGAGTGTCCCCGAATATACCCTTACATAGGTGAGCTTGCCGGTATGCTTGTCAGTTTGAACCTTGAAAGCAAGTGCTGCCAGCGGTGCTTCATCGCTCGGATGCCTCAAGATCTCCTTGCCAGTTTCATCATGAGTGGCGATCACAGGGGGGAGCTCAAGAGGTGAAGGGAGATAATCAACGATTGCATCAAGTAACTTGCGTATGCCCTTGTTACGGAGAGCTGAACCGCAGAGTACCGGGATGATATGTCCGTCAATCGTAGCCTGACGTAAAGCACTAACAACCTCTCGACGCTCTGGCTGGATTCCCTCTATGAATTTCTCCATGAGGCGATCATCCTGCTCACTGATACGTTCGATGAGATTGCGTTCGGCCTCCTGCGCTTTCTCAAGCAGATCTTGCGGAATAGATTCTTCCCTCATGACGATACCTTTTGGGGTGTCGTCGTAATAGATGGCCTTCATTTCAACGAGGTCGATGATGCCACGGAAGCTGGATTCAGCACCTATTGGAATCACAACAGGAACGGCATTACCACCGAGCTCTCGTCTGATCTCGTCAACGACAGCTTCGAAATCGGCTCCTGCTCGATCCATCTTGTTGACAAAGGCGATCCGAGGGACTCGGTATTTCTCTGCCTGCCGCCACACGGTTTCGGATTGTGGTTGAACTCCGCCGACCGCACAGAAAAGGGCAACCGTTCCATCAAGCACGCGTAAGGAGCGCTCAACCTCTGCTGTGAAGTCAACATGACCGGGTGTATCAATGATATTGATACGATGACCTTTCCAGTAAGTCGTAGTCGCAGCCGAAGTTATGGTTATACCACGCTCCTGTTCCTGAACCATCCAATCCATGATGGCTTTACCATCGTGGACCTCGCCGATCCGATGGCTCTTGCCAGTGAAGAAAAGGATGCGCTCAGTCACCGTTGTCTTACCGGCATCAATGTGAGCCATCAGCCCAATGTTCCTAACTCGCCTTATATCTCGTTTCATGGGTCAGCCTCAAAAGTCCACAAATCCCCGCAAATGGGGTCGGAGCCAAAAATGTGCACGGCGCACCCCCTTGCACCCTTTTGGGGTCGGAGCTAAAAATGTGCATCGCCTTATGGTGAGAAAAACCATCGACCACCCCATTGTAAGCATCCCCTAAAGCCCAACCAAAAAGGCGTATCCACCAGCCCCTCGGTCGGTGCCCACCTCGTGGTTGTCTGCCGGGAATATAGCCCAAGCCAGCTCTATCAGTCCAATTCCGGGATAGCGCAAATCTAAGCTCTGCTCCATCGTCCGTCAAGTGGAGTTAGAAAGAAAAAAAGGCAACAACGGAGCTTTCTGGGGACTTGTACCAGACGGGTGAGTGGGAAGCTTTGTGGATGGGCAGACGAGGATAGGGCAGTTGCGCGGCAGAAGAGCCAGGGAGGGCAGGGGCGCAACTTTAGCGCTATTGCGACTATGATTCCAGCTGTCACGGCTTAGCAACTATCATGCCACGATGCCCCGATTGCACGTTTTTAGCTCCGACCCCAAAAGTGGGGGATGAGGAGGACCGCGAGTACCCAGAAGATGAGGTTAAGGGGGATACCGAGCTTGGAGAAGTCGGAGAAGCGGTACCCGCCTGCGCCGTAGACCATGGTATTTGTCTGATAACCGACGGGCGTAGCAAAACTCGTTGATGCCGCAAAAGTTATTGCGACGAGAAAAGGACGAGGGTCAACACCCATGTGATTGGCAACTGAAAGCGCAATGGGCGCAAGCAGTACAGCGGCAGCATTGTTTGACATACCTTCAGTGAGAACGGCTGTGGTGATATAGAGCACAGCAAGCACAGCCACTGGACCACGAGAGGTCACACTCCCAAGAAACGCACCAGAGAGCCACGAAGCGGCACCTGTCTCTTGAAGCGCAAGTCCCAGCGGAAGAATTCCCCCGAGCAGGAAAATTATTTTCCAATCAATCGCTTGATAGGCCTCATCGATCCTCAAGCATCCCGTTACAACCATTGCAACCGCTCCGATGAGTGTGGCTATAAGGATTGGAAGAGCACCGACGGCTGCAAGTGTGAGCACGCTTGCGAGGATGGCGAGTGCAATGAGTGCGCGATCCTTGCGAAGGAACAGCTCGGTAAGCTCACTCGTAACAATCAGATTGGGCGACCGCATAAGTCTCTCCACATTCTTGATATCACATTGCAGAAGGAGTGTATCGTTCCCATCAAGTCTGATCCTGCTGAGTCGCTGGCGAAGAGCACGTCCTCGTCGCTGAAGCGCCAGCACTACGCAACCAAAACGTCTCGAAAGGTCCGCCCCCTCAATCGTTCTTCCCACAAGATAGGATTGCGGCGGCACCAAAGCCTCAATGAGCTTGACATCATCCGAGCTTAGTTTCTGATCCTCAACCTTCTCATCCGCACGCGTCTCGAGCCCGAACTCATCCTTTACCTTCATGAGTCTTGCAGCATCTCCGTGAACAAGCAGGATGTCATTCTCCACAAGCGGCGTTTCGGTTGGTCGCCATTTGGTCTGCTCTCCGCGGATGAGCTTCAGAAGCTGGACCTCTTCATCTCCCTGCTTCACAGCCTCCTGCCACGATTTCCCAATCAACGCGGAATCCTTAGCCACCCTGAACTCGACGAGATAGTCCGAAAGCCGGTACTTGTCAACCTGCTGCACACCGCCACGGCGCTTCGGCAGAAGCCAACGCCCTACGACAATGAGATACAGAATACCAACGCCTGCCATCACGAGACCGAGACGAGCGAATTCGAAAAGTCCAAATCCGGCGAGTCCACTCGAGACAGCAATTGAATTGACAAGGATATTGGTCGATGTGCCCACGAGCGTGCAGACGCCACCAAACTGGCTGGCAAAGGAAAGCGGCATAAGGATACGCGATTCTGCAATCTTACGCCGTCGTGCAAGCACAGTCGCAACAGGAATAAAGATAGCAACGGTCGCCGTGTTGACAACAAAGGCGGATAAGAAGGCGATGGCGATACAGAGGACGAGCATAAGCCGCAGTTCACTCTCGCCTGCCAGTCGATCCAGGCGTCGCACGAGCCAGTCAACAAGCCCTGTCCGGCTGAGCCCCGCACTCAGGACAAACATACAGGCGACTGTTGCTGTAGCTGGATTGGCGAAACCATAAAGGGCTGCCCTCGGTGGAATCAGCCTCAAAGCAAGCAAGGCTACAAGGATAAGAACTGCCGTGACATCAAGCCGCAGCTTCTCAGTTACGAAAAGATAAACGGCTCCAGCGACAACACAGAGAACCAGAATGATCTGAGAATCGGGCATCAGGGGCATTCTACACGACTGCTACCTGTTTCATCAAGCCTGCACAAGCCCTACTTGTCTCTTCCGGAGGCCCGCTTGAGTTTTTCTATAAAGTCCTCACGGATAGGATAGAAGATGTCGAGCATCACAAATGGCTCATCCCCAATGCAGGTATCGCTGTGGGGAACATTGGCCGGGATGCAATAGAAATCCCCCTTCTCAACGATACGCTCCTCATCGCCAATGCGCAGCACAGCTTTGCCAGAATAGACCATACCAATCTGTTCATGAGGATGCGAATGCGTTGGCACGCTGTGCCCTGGAAGCGTGGTGTTAAGGACCATCATCATCTTCTCGCCGTGAAGCCCGGTAAGAATGATGGTCTCAAGTCCTGGCATCTGCACAAGCTGCGGAGCATCAGTTGGATCGATAAAGTATGGAGTTGTGCCTCGAGCCATATCAAAACCCTTCCTTTCCTGAAGCCACCATCATGAAGCCGAGTAACTACGCCATGCCTCGTCTGAGATACTTTACGTAAACCAGCTCGGGATCGTCCTTGGCAAGATCATGAATGACCCCGCTCAAGGTATAACGCAACTTCGCAAGCAGTGATTGCATAGGAAGATTCGATAGATTGGTTGATGTGAACAACTTCTCAGTCTGGCAGATCGATTCAAAGTGTTGCATCAACACCGACCCAGCACCCTGTCGCCTAAACTCCGGACCGACGTAAAGCATGGAGACAAAGCCCTGCTCGTAGAAAGAATAGTCCATGACCCCATAGCCGACGATTTGATTTTGCCTTTCGGCAATAAAGCAATTCCCTGCCCTCACTGAGCGCTCAATGAACGCTCGTCGCCGGTCATCTTCCCTGGCAGGACGGTCAAACGTGCAAATGACATCAACCTCGTCACTCCTGGCCTGACGGATTGTGAAATTTTTCATAATCTTCCGTTCACCCGATAGCTACTGCGTCATTCGTCTGTGATGATTCGGAACACCTGTCGCCACAGATCAGGCCCTTCGTCATCAGCATAAACATCACCCTGCCTGTTTCAACATCCCATTCAATATGCGCCTCAACTGTTCCTCCTCAATGAGGGGTCGACTCACTGCCTCGAGAGTTTGCTTGCTCATCACCCCATCCTTCACCAGCTCAAACCCTGCTTTTCTCGCCGCCTCGAGAACAGCTTCACCATCCTCCGTCAACGCTTCCCCCTCTTTCATCAAATCTGAATGGGCTCTGAGCACTGCCCCAGTGAATTCCACACTCACAACCTTCGCAAACTCTTCAACGATACGTAGGAGTGTCCCAAAATTCCCCTGCTCCCACCACCCGCACGTGGAGACCAATACCATCTTCTCAATCCTCACGTCGTCATGAAACCTCGCCCCTGTGCGCCCATCACGCCACTCCAGGACCGGCTTCACCAATGCGCACAGTCTGTTCATGATATTCTGCATATCACCCGGAAAAGGAACGTAAACGGATATGGCGAACACAAGAATCTCCGCCTCCCTCAGCTTGGGGTACAGCAACTCCATATCGTCCTTAGTGCAACATTCCCCAGGCTTCTTGTACCAGCAATACATGCCACCGCACGTGCAGGATTTCACCTTAAGCCGACTGGCATAGTATTCCTCCACTTCTGATCCAGCATCCTTCATCCCCTCAATGAAACCAGAAAGAAGCATTTCAGTGTTCCCCTTTTCCATCCGCGGATTACCATTGATAGCAACCACCTTCTTCATCACACGCTCCTTTCGGCCAGTACCCCGGCTGACCACTGAAACCTCACCACCTCCAAGAACCACATTCAGCCATCGGAGTCAACCTAAGTCTTATGGCAGGAGGTGAGCCAAAGGGTGAGGCTGCGCAGTGGGACTTAATAGAGTAAGGGCTAAGAAAGTCGCAAATGAACCCTCCCGGCTCGACTGCGCTGTCATTGGTATCGTTTCAGTTGCATGGTTTCAGGCACTTACCATCTGTCGTTTCCCACAGATGACTCTCAAACGCCTCCTCATAAAGGGCTATTGCAATACGCCCCCCTGGCGCCGATGCCGAGAATCTTTTCACACATGAGATGCATAGTGAGAGAAAAGCTCGGCATTGTCCTTCCGGTCAAAGAGATCATCGAGGTGGGTGGATCTCTCGTAGCCACCCCAATCCGCCCGACCTTCCACAATCCTATCCTTGTTGGGGCGACACAGCCAGCGCCAGGGGCACGCGGAACCTCCTTTTCCCGATTTTCCTACCATCCGAGACCACGGCCAGTAATGAAGCACCTGATCCAATGGAGCCAGATCGGTGTGTTACTCCACTGTTGGTGGTACATTGGAATTGAAGCAATCATATATGATCTTCCAGGAACCATCAGATTGCTTTTCGTATAGGGTCAAGGCTTTACCATCCGGCATAGCCTTGATCGTATCACCACCCGCCTTCGGAGTCATCCTTAACGTATATCTACATCGAGTTAGTCCCAGGTTGCCGTAGACCTCAGTATCCTCCAGGCTATGGATGGTTATCTCTAAATCCATCTGATCAAATAAGGGCTTCATTCCCTGTCTTATCTGCTCCTTCCCGACTCTGGCAGGGGCGCCTGGTGGCATCTGTACGCCGTCATCGGCCCACAGGGAAATCCAAAGATCGAAATCTCCAGTGTTACAGGCGACAGCATATTGCTTCCCCATCTCCTTGATTGCAGCGATGTCAGCTTCGGCATCCTGCTTCTGGCAACTAAGAGCAGAGCAGAGCACCGGCAAGGTTATAACCAAGAGGATCTTTGAGATTATCCAATTTGATTCTCTGAAGCGTCTCATTTTCTCCTCCTTACTGGCTAGAACAGCGCTTAAATTTCGAGCGAGTCCCGAATGCATCATCCGGGAGTTAACTTGCCCAAAATAAGGGGGAATAAGGATCACCTCCCTCGACACCGGATGGTCAAAATTGTGGCCTGCCTAGCTGTGGCTATCCGTTTTCTGTGTAGGAACGGTAGTGACTCTGCATGATCGCTCACCTGCTGACAGGTCACCTTAACTCCCCTTCGACTGCATTAGACCCAACTTCAAGCATGGACAGCTCGCTACGTACTTTCCACGCAAGACACACAGCATACCACAGCCTATCCGTAGGACTCCGACCACCTGCTGTCCCTCGATTAACAACATGGGCATGGACCATAGTCATCCTTACACCTTTGTGACCTGGCAGGCCATGCAGAGTCCTTGTCATATCCTGGCTCAGGTAAATGCGCCATACACGAATGGCCCAGTGTGTGGCATCCAGCACGCCGAGTTATCCTTGCTTTCACGGGACGTCCAGGGGGGGCCACAGGTGGCTTGCTTAGTTCTAAAGCGAGACCCTAGCGGGGGACAGCGCATCGTCAGCTCCTCAATCTGCCCTCACCCATGCTTACCACGGGCTATGACCACTGTCAAGCAAGCGGATTGACTTATGGCGTAACATAAGGATATATCTGTTTGCCCATGACGGGAGCTGACAATTCGAAAGCAGCATGGTTCTAGCTCCGACCATAGCGAAAGCCGATGCCGGCGATTCTACGGAGGGGGCAGGCTGAACTGTTGTATTGGCATTCAGCACGAGAAATATATCGCCAGCAGAGAGTAAGGAAGGCGAGGTTGAAGGCGATACCGAGGATCCCGACTGCAGAGTTAACCAGAATGACAAAGGTGGGCTGCCAGAAGGAAAGGTGGTAAGAGTTGAACCAACAAGTGCAATCACAACCCAACTCATCGGTGAGAAGGATACCTTTGTTCCCGGAGTGCTCTGTCTTTGCTCGGGGCTTGAGCTCTATCCGTGTATTCCCTATGTCTTATTGATTATTCCCGACTCCTTTCACACAGGAGAAAGAGATGACCAGCCATTTCTCGGAGCTTTGAACTTCGACAGAATTTCGCAAACCGATCAAGTTTCAAACCATCCATAGGCGGGCTATCTATGATCCAAGTAGTTAGATTGGTTGCCGTGGGCCCCTGAGCATCGCGGCTCGGCTGGCACTAATACCGAATGACGACGGATACTTATCCAGTGGCCGCAACGGCGATCCAAACTCAAGAGCCCCAAGCCAATCTTCATGTTTTGCTTAGAGTCCTTGAAGGATTGCCAACTCACCCGAGTGGGATCAAGCACCCATTCAAACAGTCTTCCCTGAGGCTTGGAACGACGACCGAAATATCGACCTCGCACATCGGTAATAAGAACGCACTGAGAATGAGGTCCCGAGGAGCTCTCAGGCCAAGAATCAACTGCGTAAGAATGAACTTGATGCCCACAAGCAAGGTTACAACAGCAATCCAGAATGTACTGCTACAAAGTTGCTGCTGGTCTCTTTATCTGGCTTGCGTTCCATTCCACAGCCCCTTTCAATCTGTCAGATCATACGACTTTGCCCGAAGCCGAGAACTTTCATGCAGTGTGGACAGAAATAGAGCACATTCTGTGCCTCGACAAAGCCTAACCCTTTCGTTCTCATATAGACTTCTGTCAACTCTCCGCCACAATGCGGACAGAGTGGTACAAGATCATCTCGCCTTACGATAGTGAACGGTTTATCAGTCATCGTCATAAACCCTCCTTAAGGTCATGTTCAAGAAGCCCTATGGCGTAGGTTTCAAGGAGTGTCCACTCCGGTGCGTCTTGCGTCCTATAAGTCATGAGACACCCGTCAACGGATCAATATCCACATACACCAAAGCCACCTGGCGGTCACTATCAGCTTGATCGCTGACACTCGCCTGAGCTACTAAATGTCACTAAGAAGGCCTACCTCCACAGTAATCCATTCCCTCTTCCATAAGCAACCCTGCAACCACCTGGCGGCGGACCTAAAAGCAAGCAAATGCGTGGCTTCAACTCCAACTCGGGGAGCAAGAGCCGCTGAAGGCGCAAGCATGTTGATAGGCTTCTGCAAGTGATTATAACCGTCGGCAACGACTTGAATTACTCGCCCCGTGCACGGTACCTAGATCCATGACTCAAGCCTTCTCCGTATCGCCGCCACGCTGTCGGAAATTGAGACAACAGTAGCCAAGAAGACGTAGCTGCAAACGCCCTCGAGCATTAAGACAAAACAGCCACTATTCCTAGTGAGTTCGGTTCGTAGCCCGACCTTCCAAACTCAGCCCAAACGCGGACCCCCAGAAGGCCACAATTTGCACGTTTCTAGCTCCGGCACCAAGCTGTTGAGCTTCTAATCCTCACATTCCAACCCCGATCGCTGTGCACGCTCACGAAACGAGCAGTAGTTCCGCTGAGAGTTCGAAGTGTCGTGGATCGCAAAAACCACCATATCGAATACTCCACAGAATCGATGACTGCGTAGATGGGTGAAAAAGGCATCTGCAACATCTTCCGGACGATTGCCAAAAACTCCGCATCCCCAGGCACCTAGTAGAAGTGTCTTATGCCGCTGTGATTCAGCCAGGGCCAGGATATAGGCGCTTCGGCGAAAAAGAGTAGAGAGCACAGCGCTGTAATTTTTAGGTTCTCTCCGAAGAAACTGCGCTGCATTGGGTGCCGGAGCCGTAATCACCGAGGCAAGGAAATATTCCTCAAGAAGCTCCCAACTATGTCCTCGAAACCACGGTACAAGAGGAGAGTAGATAATATGGTCGGTATAGAGAAGTGAGGGCTCTTCACTGTTGGCTCGGTAATATTCAGGCTGGCTCTCA
>JALGWB010000351.1 GCA_025774405.1 bacterium | reverse complement strand
CCTCTGTGACTCAAAGGCGTTGAGACGAGGATGCCAAATGAGCTATAATCTCAAAGGATATGGAAATCAGACCTGGCAGTAGATTTGTACCGTTAAGCCAATACGGACTCCGCCTTGCCACACTCGGGGTGATTTTTGTCTTGCTTTCGTGTGGTACATCGCACAAGCCTCTCAATGTTGTGCTCATCGGCGTCGATACCCTGAGGGCTGACCATCTCACCTGCTACGGCTACGGTCGCAAGACAAGCCCCAACATTGACAGGCTTGCTCAGCAAGGGGTCCTCTTCGAAAATGCGATTGCTCCATCGCCCTGGACGCTTCCTTCATTCGCCACGGTCTTCACCTCACTCTACCCCAGTCAGCATGGGGCAAATGGGGCCCGTGCACCGATGGGTACCGGCTTTCCTACACTTGCTGAAATCCTCAAGGAGCACGGATACAAAACTGGTGCCATCATAAACGCCCCCTATCTGAAGCGTTCTTTCAAGGTCGATCGAGGATTCGACACATATGACATGCCGCCAAGGGAAGGCAGACACGCAGATGGGACAACCCGTGATGCACTTGCCTGGATCGATAGCCTCAGCAATGAACCCTTCCTTCTGTTCGTTCACTATTTTGACCCCCATCTCCCCTATGGTCCACCTGCCCCATATGACACAATCTTCGATCCAGGATATAGAGGTAAGATCCGATCCCCCTTCCTTCCAAAGCGACTCCCTCGAGTGAGGCTACGCAACCTGCTAGAGCTGCTAGACTATTCTAAGCAGGACTGGCATCACGTCGAGGCCCTCTACGATGGCGAAATCGCCTTCACAGACAAAGCCATAGGTGATCTCATTGAGGGGCTCCGAGAACGCCACCTTCTCAAGGAGACTCTGATTGTTTTTCTGAGCGATCACGGCGAAGAATTTCTTGATCATGGTGGCCTCGAACATGGTCACACCCTCTACAATGAGCTCCTCCATGTTCCCTTGATAATGGTGCTTGATGGGCGCATCCCAGAAGCGACGAGGCTTCGCCGGCAGGTACGCTTGCTTGATGTTGCCCCGACGATTCTTGATTTTGTCGGGGTCGAGTGCAACGCCCGCTTAGAAGGCGTAAGCCTTCTCCCCCTGATTGAAGAAGGAGAGGGCGGTAAAGTCAATTTGATCGCAACAGGCACCCTGCTTCCACCCCGGCTTGCCTTCTCTGAATCCATTCTTTATGGGACTCAGAAGAAGAGCATCACCGCTCTACCATGGAAAGTCATCTATGATACCGAGAAAGGCGAGTGGTGGAGATTCAATCTTGCAACTGATCCCCATGAAGAAGATCCCCTGACTGACACAACCCTTGCTGTCATCCATGCACTTGAACAGGCACTCGATAAAACCCTGATTGGCATAACCGACACATGGTTTGTCGAGGTCGTGGGTGGAGATTCCAGCCACACTTTCAGTATCGATATCAAAACTGAACTTGTAAAAGGCTCGGGCAACTTTGCATTTCACAGATTGATCGATACCGAAGGCAACGTAATGCCACTGGCGAGCCTCAAGAACGCAACGACTACACGGAAGAGAATCACCATATAAGACCTCATCGCTTTCGAGCCGGTAAAACTTGCGATCAAGCGCAAGCAGGTCAATGCCCCACTCGGATTTGATTTCAGGATAGATGGCAGGCCTGCACTGAGCGAGACCTATTTCGGAAAGCAGCTCGCCCAGCCAGAGACGATGCCTTTCTCACTGACTGATGCCCCCGATTCGCTCAGGCCGAGTCCGGTTGGAGAGCCTGCCATAAGGCCTGAGCCTCCATACGTGCTCGTGTGGCTTGAAAAGAGCTCCTATCGGCAACATCCCAGCATTGAGCTTGATGAGCAAACCAAGCGAGAGCTTCGCTCCCTCGGCTACCTGCAATAATTTGGGGTCGGAGCCAAAAACGTGCATGAGGTTCCGCCAGCGGGAGTACCTTTCACGATTTACTACGACAGCAAGACTCACAACACTGCGAAGCAAGACCAAGGTAGAAGCCACAGTTACTGCCTATTCTGTTCTCTTCGAGCTCACCTATGCTTACGATGACATCAAAGCCTTTAGAGCTGAGATCATCCACAATTGCTGCAACCGAGGAAGGCTCATGCGGATCAAGAGCAGAGACCAGCCCATTCTCATGTGCCTTCAGTGTAGGATTTACAGGGGTGATTTTCACGATAAACTTGGCCGGATCAAAATGGCTCGAAATGACGCCAGCATCTATTTCGAACCCCTCCGCCGCAGCAAAATTGAGCGTCACCTTCCTATCACCTTCTTCGAAGAATTGCTCACCATATGCGCTGATCTCTGCCAGAGACCACTTGCGCACAGGCATCAAGACATCCCGCTTCCTGGGGTCGGTAGTATGAATGGAAAACTGTAACTGAAATTTCCCGCCTGAGTAGTA
>JALGWB010000350.1 GCA_025774405.1 bacterium | reverse complement strand
TGAGTGCCTTATCAAGCTCATTCATCTCCCTGTAAATGATGCCGAGGCGGAAGAAACCTTCTGAGTGAGTCGTATCAATCCTGGTCGCCTCCATGAACTCTTGAGCTGCCTCCTTGAGCTTACCCATCTCCACAAGGGTTCTACCGAGAAGCATTCGAGCCTGGACATTGGTAGAATCAATCTCAACCATGTGAGCAAAATGCTGCCTGGCTTCCTCAAAGTTCCCTCTTACGAAGGCATCCATACCACCGCCGAAGTAGTTCTCTATGTCCTCTATCATATACTTCGGATCAGGACCGGAAGGCTCTATGCCAGCTGGTAGTGAAACCGAGGATCCGGCAACATAACCGAGAGCGCGAAGCTTACGTCTTTCTTCAGGACTAACCTGCGCCCTCGAACCTGCATCGTGGCGCTCCTTGCTTACAATCATTTCGAGATTTTTCTTGAGCTCCTCGGCCCGACTCCGATCTTCTTCATAAAGGTTCTGGGTCTCACCGGGGTCCTGCTCAAGGTTGTAAAGCTCAGGTTCAGGTGCGACAATTAGCTTCCAGTTGCTGAAACGAACACCTCTGAGTGGACTCCATCTGTAGGCAAAGTAGGGATACATGGTTTCCTGGTAATAGAATCTCGGAGCAAAACTCTTACCTTCAAGCAGGGGAACAAGGCTCTTACCATCAAAATCGCCTGGCTTTTCAATATCTGCAAGATCGAGTATGGTTGGAGCAACATCAACTAGTCCAACTGTCTGGCCAATACGGGTGTGAGCTGGACCAAGCTCCCCAAGCGGATGATTCTCTGGCAACCAGACAATGAAGACAACATGCATTGTGGAATCATATATGAGAATACCATGGGCGCTCTCCTTGTGCTCACCAAGTCCCTCACCGTGGTCTGAGACCACAACGATAATGGTTCTTTCCTTGAGCCCAAGTTGTGATAGCTTGGTAAGCAATCTTCCAAACTCATAATCTGTATATGCAACCTCACCATCGTACAGTCTGCCAGCATAGAGGCTGTCGAAGGGTGGTGGCGGTTCATAAGGGGTGTGGGGATCATAGTAGTGGACGAAACCGAAGAAAGGCTCTTTCACAGTATCAAGCCAGGCAAGAGCTGCATCGGTTACCTCCCTGCCCACACGTTGCGGATAGTCGAAACTCCAGATATCCGGCTCGGCTTTCAGATCGTCATTATAGACGTCAAAACCCTGATCCAAGCCATAACGGCTATCGAGCACGAAAGCACCTATGAAGGCACCGGTCTGGTAACCTTCGCTTTTGAAAACCTCTGCAAGTGTTGTGAACTCATCCTTGAGGATAAATGTCCCATTGTCTCTGACCCCATGTGTAATGGGGAGGAGTCCAGTAAGAATTGTTGAGTGAGAAGGGAGCGTAAGTGGAACACTCGAGACTGCATCCGTGAAAACCACACCGTCATCAGCCAGAGCATCGAGGTTGGGTGTCTCGATGTCGGCATATCCGTAACAACCAAGATGGTCTGGACGCAGGGTATCAAGACTCACAAGCAGGACATTGTAAGGCCTGTGCCTGTGGCTCAGAAGAACGATGGCCAGTACGGCCAGCACGGCTCCAATTACAATCAGTGCCTTTTTCATACCAACGAATGATAAGCACTCATGACGGGGGAAGTCAAACCGTAAAAAAGACTTGACTACATATGCGCCAGTTGCTAAAGTGCAACTGCTCTGAGAATTAAACGTGATAATTTGGCAAGAATTGGTAAAACGTTTATGTATTTTGAAAGGGGGAGCAGCGATGAGGATCCTGGCTATCGCACTGATTATGGTATTGGGTATCGCTATTGCATTGTTCGCAGGTGTCAATGAAAACGGCAAGGTTGCCATACATGTTCTTGACCATAGTGGCAAGAGATCATGCACCAACCAATTCCCGGTGATTGCGGGTTGCGAGGATATCATTACCACGAATGCCGGTACTAACGTCGATTTCTTCCCGGTCTTCTTCGATTTGGCCGAATACACAGGGGTGGAGTACGGAGTGACCTGGAGTGGGCCGTCGTGCGCATTCACAAGCTGCGCAGATTTCGCGATCGGCGGCATCGTGAATTCCGGTGATGGCATATCCCAGACCTGGAGCGACTGCCATGACGAGGCTGTGGCTATTCCTGGCTTCGGCTGGATCTATTCCTATGGCATGATCTGCATAGTTCCCCATCCTAAGTATGGCGGGCCCAACGTTACAGATTGCTCAACTCCAAAGATAATTGACAGTCTTGAAACGGTGAGCCTTGGCTGTGCTGGTACCAATGGATTTGAGGGGGATGATCCCTGTACCCTGAAGGTGAGTACCAATCCCACGACGTGGGGTCAAATAAAGGGCATGTTCAGATAGGCCCACAGCCCGGGACGGGGCTGCTTCGGCTGCCCCTCCTCGGCCTTGACCCGCTCCCCTGCC
>JALGWB010000349.1 GCA_025774405.1 bacterium | reverse complement strand
TCTGGGCAATCATCTCATCAGCCGTTAGGTTGCCACGATATGTCCTGCCAGCGTCACACATCTTGCACTCAACAGGGCAGCCGAAGGAAGTGCTTATGATTAGCACCCACTTCTCATGCTTGGGAATGGGCGGTTGAACCGACTCCACAAATTCTACAGCAAACTCAGGTGAGCCCCTCATCAGTGCAACATACACCTTCGCCAGATTTTCGTTGCCATGTTCATAGATGACTTTCATTCTTTAGAAACCTCGCTACATTTTCGGCAGCAATAAGCCCGTCACCAACGGCAATACCAATCTGACCAGTACGTCCCCTTCTTACGTCACCAGCGAAGAACAGTCCAAGCCCCCCTGCTTCCTTCTCATCAATCCTCGCATTGCTCAGGAGTTCAAGGTTGGCTTCTCGTCCAATAGCGATGAGCGCATAGTCGCAAACTAGTGATTTGTTTTCTGCCCCGCCACCTGCCTCCTCAGCTGTCTCGACAACCAGTTTGCTATTGGATGTTTCGAACCGCGTAACTTCCCGATTGGGATACAGAGTGATGTTGTCTTCCTGTCTCACCCTGCTGACAAGAAGATTGAGGGCGCGCGGCTTCGCATTCCTGAAAATGACATTAACGCTTCTCGCTCTTGATGAGGCCGCCAGAGCATAGTCGAAAGCGGCATCACAACCCCCGACAACCACAATGTCCGCCGAGCACCCCAAACGCGGTAAGTCGATTGGCCCATAGAATACCCTGCGTCCCCTTAGGTCTGCTTCTCCTGGTACGTCCAGCCTCCTTGGAATAGTACCTGTGGCGACAATAACGCTTTGAGCCTTAAGCACTTGCCTACTCGTAACGACAGATAGACCAGCTTCATTCATCGATAGCTGCTTCGCTTCCTCTGGCATCACGTTTACGCCGAGCCATGACACTTGCGTGGAGAACAATCGGACAAGCTCTTGGCCGGATATGCCATCTGGAAAGCCAGGATAGTTCTCGACCAAGTTGGCGTTGAGTACAAGCCCGCCGATTCGCTCCCGCTCAACCACTAACGGTTCGAACCCAAATCTTTTTAGCTGGATAGCTGCAGTGAGCCCTGCAGGTCCAGCTCCGATTATCACGACATCATGTGACATTGATCTAATCCGTATGTTAAAGCAATTGAATACCTTTCCATTCAGTCACTAAATGTGGCAAACCGAAGGACCTGGCTGAACTGGCTCTCAAGCATCGGTTGGCAAACATTATCCGTGATATGTGCAGGTCATGTCGAGGCTAATCTTAGTCTGAGCAGCCTGAAGACTCCGTCATGGTGGCTTATGGGAGGCAAATCCCATGGCAGAGCCTTCAAAGTGCACGTTTTTAGCTCCGACCCAAAGGTGCCCTGTCCTACCTGAACATCGCCTTGAGCTCGCTGTACGTGAAAGGTTCAGTGGCACCTTGACCAGGTCTGGGGACTGGAGCTTGTAAACGCACGCGTTCCTCGCTTGTCTCAACCATGATCCAGTCGTCCATTGAAGCTGCTGTGCTTGCGAAGCGGAAGTCGAGGTGGCTTTGTCTGATCAGCAAGTATATGGGCTCACCTTGCGACCGCTCAGTGAAGATTACTATATCAGGGCGAATTCGCATCTTTACGATCATGCTATCAGCGTTAGAAAGGGTATCAGTGGATTGGACTGCGTAATCGAACTGCTCCCACGAGACACGCTGGTCCCCAAAGAGATTTGTCATCGCCGCTACATCGTCTTCCTTACCCCACCACGGTTGAGATGGCGGCAGCCCCAGTGAGTCAGCCACATCCTCCAGAAAAACAAATCTATAGTTTTCACTGAGGCAGGAAGCATACGCATCGATATCTTCAGTCAGGCAACTTGCCACGTATGCCTCGAGCACCTCCTGAGCCGATTGGTATGAGGGCGAACTCCCATCTTCGACATCGCTCGTCTTTTTTCCACACGAGCAAACCATGATAAGGGAACAAAACACCAGAAGCCCGAGAACCCTAGCATGATTGCTAATTCGTCTCATAACAAACCTCCCTGGCGGTGGAGCTAGAAAAGTCCACCGCGCATCTGGCATTTCTGGCCCACAGCTCTTGATAGAACTTACAAAGCATGTCTGCCTAGCTCATGTCTCTCATAGGATTAGTGTATCCGGCACCACTTTAAGATGTCAACTCAGATCGATGGCAGGGTGGAAGCGCCAGACGCTCTACAGGGTGACCCCCCAACGGTGCAATCGACCCTAGCGAAATGGCATGCCTAAACGGTAACGCTAACCCCCCGGATCCTACAAGATGCCAGATTCTTGACTCGAGTCCAGCTACCTAGTGATGATAACCCTGCTGCTGGCTACATGACTTCCAGCTTCTAACCTCACGAAATACACGCCAGTTGGAAGAGGATTTCCTCCTTCATCCGTAGCATCTCAGAGTATGACATAACTGTTCGGTGCTTTA
>JALGWB010000348.1 GCA_025774405.1 bacterium | reverse complement strand
ACCTGGGATTCTAGCAATGCGCCTTTTGCTTATCATTGTCTGCATTGTCAGCTCTGTCTCATGCGCTTACTACAACATCTACTGGATGGCAGAGCACGAATATGAGCGGGCTTTGGAAAAGTCTGGCATAAACGATTTCTGGGATCCTTTTGAGCAGCCCAAGGTGACAGGTGAAAGTGCCAGACTTGTGGATACATGCATAAAGCGCTGTGGTAAGATCCTTCTGCTCTATCCCAAAAGCAAGTGGGTTGATGACGCTTTGCTTGTAATGGGTAACTGCTTTGTGCTCAAGGGCGACTATACCAAGGCGATGAAAAAGTATGAGGAGCTCTTAAGGATATACGCCGATAGCCCGCTGAGCGATGAGGCCAAGTTCATGAAAGCCTACACCCTTGTACTTGAAGACCGTCCGGAGCAGGCACTTGGTGTAGTTGATAAGCTGCTTGAGGCTAGCGAAAATAAGAGGATCAGGCAGAAAGCACTCTATCTGCGAGTAAGGATTCACCTTGAGCGCGAGAACTGTCAGGCAGCGATTTCAGATGGTCATGCTTATCTCGAGCAGTTTCCGAAGGGTGAGCGAGTGGTTGACATAAAACTCAATCTTGCGAGGTGCCTCCTTAAGAGAGGCGAATCACTTGAAGCCATTGAGCTGCTTGAAAGGCTCGCCAGCAAAGACGATAGTCAGGGTTACGCAGCAGCAATCGTTCTCGGTAGCGCTATGAGGGTTGCCGGGGATGAATCGGGCGCCCTGGACGTGTTTGAGCGTCTGAGAGCCAAGGCAAGTGAAGACACCTTGAAGGCCCGAGCACTCATGGAGATAGCCTCCATTCGTCTTTCCCATGACGATACTGACGGTGCTCTTGCAGCTCTTGCTGAGGCGGACAGTTTGCTGGCAGCAGATAATAAGGTTGTCAAGTCCGAGGTACTTTTCGAAACCGGCAGGATCTATGAAAGGTATTTGGGCGATCTCGATAAGGCAACTGAGACCTACAAGAGGGCGGGGAAGATAAAGTCACCCTTTGGAAATGCAGCTGATATGAGGGCTAAGGCGCTTCAGGCTATCAAAAGATACGATCAGGCGCTCACCGATTCCATTCCTGATCCCCCCGAAGTGGCTGCTGCTAAACTTCTTATGATGGCTGAAATCTACCGTGAGGACCTCGGGCTTGAAGAAGAGGCGATCTCGCGTTTCAGGACGGTTATAGACAGCTTTCCAACCACTATCTCCGCAGCTAAAGCTTTGCTGCAGATGGCTTCTATAATGGAGGCAAGGGATGATACGGCGGCCACTGGCTATTACAGAAGGGTGATCGATGACTTCCCCGAGACTGTCTATGCGAATATTGCACGCTACAAGTTGAATCTGCCGTTGATTGACATTACCGCAGGTGTGCCGGATTCTCTGAGCCTGCCCGATACACTCGGTGGCGGGATACCGGGGGAAGAGGCTATTATGCCGCCCGAGGAGCAGGTAGATACAACAGGAGCAGCGGAGAATCGCCAGAGCCAGTATCCCATCAAGCCATCCAAAGCCGAGTTACAACGGCCAGGAGTAAATCCCGCTGAGCCACAATCAGAAATGCCTGACACAGCAAAGGGAGAAGATTGAGTTTTGGCTCTCGGAGGATCTAAGAAGGTCAGCCATGTCGTCTGCGAGGTGGTGGCCAATGACCGCATATCAAACTCCTTCTATCTGTTGAGATTGGCTGCGCCGTCAATTGCTACTCAATGCGAACCAGGTCAGTTCATCCTCATCCGGGGTCTTGTAAGCAGCTGGCCATATCTTCGGCGCCCGTTCTCAGTCTATAGCTCTGACAGTGAAGCCATGATTGAGGTCGTCTACAAGGTGATTGGCAGAGCAACCCAGGCCATGAGAGGTATGGTTGAGGGTGATAGGTTTGATGCAATAGGACCTTTGGGTACATCGTTCTCCCCACCTCGAGACACAACGATAGTCGTAGCAGGTGGCATTGGAATTCCACCAGTAGCGTACTACTGTCAGAGGTATGCCGATTATGGCGGCAGAATGATCCTGATCGTTGCTGCCAGGGATCGAAGCGAGCTTCTTGTGCCAGTGAATCTGCTTGCTCTGGGTATAGAGATAATAACCATGACGGAGGACGGCTCCCGTGGAGAAAAGGGAACAGCGATCGATGGGTTGCAGAAGGCGCTTGAGGCCGTTGGGAAGCCATCACGGATTGTCGCCTGTGGACCTGTTGGGATGCTGAGACACATCGCCAGGATTTCAAGGCAACATTCCATCAGTTGTGAGATCTCGGTTGAGGAGCGGATGGGTTGTGGCATAGGCGCCTGTCTTGGTTGTGCGGTGCCTGCAAGTTCGGGTGGTTATCTTCATGCCTGCAGCGACGGACCAGTGCTGCCGGCTGAAGCAGTAGATTGGGGGAGATGGTGCGAGACGTAAGCTTGAACATAAGCCTGTGTGGATTAGAACTCAAGACT
>JALGWB010000347.1 GCA_025774405.1 bacterium | reverse complement strand
CTCTTGATGTAAGAAGCGCTATCATTGACAAGTTTTTCCATTGTTTCCTCATCGACCTGGGATCCGCCGATAGTAACAGGATGAGCTGCACCTATGGATGTACCTGGTGTCATACCGACAATGTCCGCACTCATGGCAATGAAAACCCCAGCCGAGGCACATCTCGCTCCGCTCGGTGAAACATAAATGGCAATTGGAATATTGGATCCAAGAATGTCCTGGATTATCGCTCTCATCGAAGTGTCGAGCCCGCCGGGCGTATCGATTTCGATGACGAGGCAGGCAGCACCGGCCTCCTCTGCCTTCTCGATTCCTTCCTCGATGAACCTGGAAGTCACGGGCCCTATTGCTCCCAGTAACGGCCAGGGCAAGCAGACCTGCAAACATCAAAACAAACTTCATTGGAGCACCTCTAGGATCTGATCAACTGGAGTATCCATGATTTGAAATGCATAGTCAATGACTGCTTTTTCAGGTTGCCCCTGCAGGTCTGACTCCATTGATTGCAGGAATTGCTCACGGAGATAAACTCTCACCGTCTTGCCGGAGCTGGTAAAGCTAGCACCAATACGATCTCTTGTAGGATAAACCTTTATATTGCCCTTGCCGAGGGTGCATCCTGTGACATATTGAATGCCATCGAGTACACACGACCTTGGTGGTTCAGGATGTACTTCAACCTCCGCCATCGCCCCGAGCGGATCTCTTCCCAACATCTCGTTGGCAACCAATCCCATCCTCAACCCGACTGCAAGAAATGGACCTATGTGACCATGAAATCTGCCTGCAGCGATCAATAATCTATTGGCTTCCATCTTTTCCCCCCGAAATCAAAGACCGAGTTCGTCTGATATCCCCTGCATAGCAGCAAGCCCGATTGCTATAAACTCATCGAGACTCAAGCCCAGCTTCTCACAGGTTCTGATTTGATCGCGATCGGCACCTGCCGCAAAACGCTTTTCCTTGAAACGATTCATAACGAATTCCACAGTAACCTCCCTGAGGGTCTTGCTCGGATGCATAAGAGCGGCCGCAACGATGAGACCTGTCAGAGGATCGGTGGCATAGAGCGCTTTGTCCAACCTGGTCTCACGAGGGATATGACCAGCATGAGCTTCGACTGCTCTGGTGATCTCATCATCAAAACCCAGGTCACGAAGATAGGCTGCCCCGACCTTTCCATGCTTTTCAGGATCCCTGGATGTCTCATCGTAGTCAATATCATGAACAAGACCGGCCATAGCCCACCTGTCAGCGTCCTCACCCAGCCGTTGAGCCAAAGCTCGCATAACTGTCTCAACGGCGAGCATGTGCTTTATCAAACGGTCATTGGTTACCCGAGCTCTGATCATCTCAAGTGCCTTTTGGCGATCCACCATTTCCTCCTTTCTACACAAGAATGATCCTACCATTGACAAAATTGTGAACAGCTTCCATCCAGACTTTCCATTCGCTTGAACTATCCCCGCCAAGCACTCGGGCGAAAGCCTCATCCCTGGCGGCCAGCATCAGGTCATCGTCATCTGGCAATCTCGTGAATCTCAAAGCGGGAATGCCGTGTTGCCTTGTCCCAATAAGATCACCAGGTCCACGCATTGCAAGGTCTTGCTCTGCAATCTCGAATCCGTCAAATGTCCTTGCGAGCACATTCACCCTTTTTCGTGCAAGCTCCGAAGCGGAATCTGAAACAATGAAATAGGAGATGGAATTGCTCGAACCTCTGGCAACTCTACCGCGCATCTGGTGAAGTTGACCCAGTCCGAAGCGTTCAGCCTGGTCAACAACAAGAAGCGTGGCATTTTCGAGATCCATCCCAACCTCCAGCACAGTAGTAGCCACAATCAAACCCACCTTCTTTGAAATAAAGTCATCGAGGACTTTGATGCGTATCTCCCTGTCAGTTCGACCCGTGAGCACCCCCACCAGGCTATCGTTGCCGATAAGTTTTCGCATCTCGGAGGCAGCACTTCTCACATTGGCAAGCCCGTGCGGACTTTCCTCAAGGGCTGGGCAGATGAGGAAACCCTGTTCACCGTCGAGAATCCTCGCAGCAACCTCGCCCAGTATCTTGCGGCGATCATGCTCGTCAACGATATATGTCGTGTGCCTGCCTCGTCCAGGTGGTTGCTCATCTACGATAGTCATGTCAAGATCACCGTATACCGCAAGAGCCATAGTCCGAGGAATGGGAGTAGCTGTCAGCACAAGTAGATTAGCTGATGGGCACTTCTCCACAAGCATGCTCCTTTGAATCACACCAAATCGCTGCTCCTCATCCACAATGATGAGCTTGAGATTTTGAAAGTTGACACTTTCGTTTAGAAGGGCATGTGTACCAGCAACAGCGTTGACGGAGCCCGTAGCTAGCGAAGCCTCAACCTTCCTCCGTTCAGACTGTGTCATACCACCAGTCAGTAGCTCAACAGTTATCCCGAAGGGAAACAGATACCGTGTAAGCGTCCGGAAATGTTGTTCAGCCAGAATCTCCGTCGGACACATCAGAGCGACCTGTCCTCCGTCCAAGCTCACCCTGGCAGCTGCAAGCGAAGCGACGACCGTCTTGCCACAGCCAACATCACCGAGAAGCAGCCTTCGCATAGGCAGTGCAGCGGCCAGATCGTCAAGAATTGTCTCAAGCACATTTTGCTGAGATCGTGTCAGCGTGAATGGTAGAAACTCAGTCAGATCCTTAAGGCTCCCTCCTGCTATCGTGCTTGATGAGACTTGCTGTTTCTGCATCCTGATCATGGCGAAGATGGTCTGTAAGACAAGCATCTCATCAAAGGCACTTCTTCAGAGCATCGCCGAGTTCGCACAGTCCCATCCCAGTGCTAATGGAACGAGGAACAGGATCGAGAATCGAATCGGCAAACGATTCAAGCGCAATCCGGATGAGCTTACGTATCTGCTTCTGGCTTATTCCGGCTGTCGTCGGATAGACAGGTACCAACCTGCCTGTGTGGAGAAGATCCTTGCCGTAAGGCTCGTATTCAGGATGAAACATCACCGTGCCAAGTCCGCCAGTCCTGACTTTCCCACTGATAACATAGACTGAGCCCTTCTTGAAGACACCACGGAGGCAGCGTTAATTGAACCACAAACACACCAGCCTGGAAGAACCATCGGTGAAGTGAACCATGGTAGCGTGTCTGCCACGATTCACTCTTGTCTCCAGTCGAGTGACCTTTGCTATGACAGTCTGAATGGATCCCTCGACAAGATCGGCGATTCGACAGAATGCGCTTCGATCGATGTATCTGCGTGGCGCATGGATCAACAGGTCCCCTACCGTGGTGATACCGAGCTCTTCCAGAAGACCTGCTCTCCTTGCCCCAACACCTGGCAGGGTGCTTACACTCGAAGCAAGCGATAAACTACTTTCATTCGGCCTGCGGCTTTTCCTCACCGAAGAGCTCATTGAGCTCCTTCACGATAGGCTCAGGATCAACCCCGTGCATTCTGGCGCCCATCTCTATCGACTCCTGGGTTGCACCCATGCAGGCGATGCAGCCCAGATTATACTTCATGAGAATCTCAATAGCTCTGGGATGAGCCTTAAGCACGTCTTCGATAATCGTATCCTTGGTGACTTTCATTAAGATTACCTCCATAGTAACCTTTTACCCTAATGCACGATACCAACTCTCCTGAGCATTGTCAACAGTGTCCTGCCGCGCTGTTCTGCCCGTTGAGATAGCACAGGCAACCGTCTAGCGATTTTGAAGATAAGAACTTGCTTTTGACAGGATGAGATGATAGTTTTGGGCGGGTATAAATGCAAAAGGAGTGATTAGCATGGCAAAGAGATGTGACATTTGTGGTAAGGGACCTCTTTTTGGAAGTCGCATTAGCCATGCCCATAATGTCACCAACAGGAGATGGAATCCGAATCTCCAGCGAGTTAGAGTACGGGTGGGCAACAAGATCAAGAAATTGTATGTCTGTACGAGATGCCTCAAATCCGGAGCCGTAGAGAAGGCTCCTTAGGAATCCATGAACTTCTCGTAAGCCTGCACGAGCCCCTTCTTCGGGGTGCGATTATCAATAAAGTCCCAGGGAAGGGGCTTTGAAGTATCAAGCTCCTCGGTTGGATCGATGAGCCCGCTCCTGCTAAGCGCTATCCTTGGATTCTTTCCTCCCGCAATCTCAAGCAGAACACCAGCCACCGACCGATTTCCCCGTGACAGGTAGGCCTCAATCCAGGCCTGACCGATGGATGCAGGCTTCACTGAACACCCCCGGATTCTGTTGATCGCTCGGAGAAGCTGTAGCTTCCGATTCAGGTGTTTTCTCGATTTAAAGCCGGCCCATTGTAATGGAGTGTGAGGCTTCGGGACAAAAGGTGAGACCGTGACAACCAGACGACAGCGCCGCCTGACGCGAGCCATATCCCCCACAAGGTCAACGATACCTTCGACATCACCGTACTCCTCACCTGGTAATCCCACCATGAAGTAGAGCTTTATGGTCTTCAATCCT
>JALGWB010000024.1 GCA_025774405.1 bacterium | reverse complement strand
AAACCATCAGGCTCGGTGAGATTCTGCAATATCAGGCAAACCATGGAGCTGTTATTGCCTCGATCTCAGTGGTAATCGCTTTTGTGGTTAGTCTCATTTGTATGCAAGCCAAACTTGCGAAAGTACCTTTTGATGTGCCGGAAGCTGAGACCGAGATCATGGGTGGCGCTTATATCGAGTACTCAGGTGCCGCTCTTGGCCTTTTCAAACTCACTCAATGGATGATGATGTTTGTGCTACCGCTTTTCCTGATGATGCTCTTCATTGGGGTTGTCAATTGGCGACAGTCATGGTTGAACATCGTTTGGGCAGGAATCATCTATATTGGCATCCTGCTCTTTATTACTCTGATTAGAAATACCAATCCAAGGCTCAGGATAGATCAGATAATGAAATTCTTCTGGGCAAAGATTACACCAATTGCTATTGTGGCGGTGATATTGGCGTTTCTGGGTCTGTGAGGGTGAGGCATGAGTCTTAAAATCAAGGCGCTTACGAAGTCGATCTGGGTCTTCCATCTGGCTGCAAGTCCCTGCAATAACTGCGATATTGAAATCCTTGATCTGTTAACGCCGAGGTTTGACATCGAACGGTTCGGGATTCAACTTGTTGGTAGTGTGCGTCACGCTGATGCCATTCTGGTGACAGGTTCAATGAACCGAAAAGCAAGGCAACGACTTAAGCGAGTAATTGCACAGGCAGCCAAGCCATGCTTTGTAATTGCTATTGGCAATTGCGCCTGCTCAATGGAGATGTTTGGCAAGTCATATAATCAAATGGAATGTCTCGATAATGTGTCAGAGGTGCATGCCTACATTGCCGGTTGTCCACCCAAGCCTGAGGCAATGATCCAGGGTGTTGTTGCCTTGATCCAGGCACAGCTTGCAGCCCTTAAGAAATAGGAGGACGGACAGAGAGATGGCGGATGAGGTCGTTGAAGGGTTGAAGGCCAAGTTCGGAGAAGCCATAAAGGATGTCCACGAGAAAAGCCGTAGGAGGACTTACATCACAGTTGATTCTGACAGGCTTCCCGACATTGCCGAGTATTTCTACAAGGACCTCGACTGCCGGCTTCAGATTTGTACTGGAATACACATGGAGCATGGATTCGAGATCCTCTACCATTTTGCGATAGATCGTGCCGACAGAATCATAAGCTTGAGAGTCATTCTGGATCTTGAGAAGCCTTCCATAGAGTCGATCGCAAGGCGTGTGCCTGCTGCTGAGTGGATCGAAAGGGAGATGTGGGAGTTGCTTGGAATCGAGTTCAGAAATCATCCGGACATGAGGCATCTGTTGCTAACTGATGATTGGCTCGAAGGTAACTACCCGCTACGGCGAGATTGGAAAGATTGGAGGGGCGGGGAGCATGACACCAGTGAATAGGACCCAGATCATTCCCATAGGGCCTTACCATCCTCTGCAGGAAGAACCCGAATTCTTCAAACTCCATGTGGATGGTGAGAAGGTCGTTAAGCTCGAGATTGAGATTGGCTATAACCACAGGGGAATCGAGAAGCTCGCCGAGGGGTTAACCTATGACCAGGTTCCTTTTCTTGTCGAAAGGGTATGCGGCATCTGCTCCACGTCTCATCCTTTCGCCTGTGTCAATGCAATTGAGGATGTCGGAGGTTTTGACATCCCTGACAGAGCCAAGTATATTCGCACCTTCATAGGGGAGCTTGAGCGTATCCACTCCCATCTTCTCTGGCTTGGGCTTGCTGGTCACTTTCTCGGATACAATACCGTCTGGATGTGGGCATGGAAGTACAGGGAGCCCGTGCTTGATTGCTTTGAACTCATAACCGGGAATCGAAATCACTATGCGATGTTTAAGCCCGGTGGTGTAAGGCGTGACATTGAGGATGAGGATATTCCAACTGCTATGCGGATAGTCGCTGGTCTTGAGAGACCGCTGCTGATGTTTGCCAAGATCGCTATGGCAGACCCGGTGCTCCAGGCAAGACTCAAGAATGTGGGGATACTTACCTACCAGGATTGTGTTGAGCTTGGTGCATTGGGCCCGACATCGAGAGCATCGGGTGTTCCGTGGGACGTAAGGAAGGACCATCCATATGCAGCCTATGACATGGTTGAGTGGGACGTTGTGACAACTGAAAATGGTGATGTCTTTGATAAAGTGATTGTTCGAGTGCTTGAGATGCTCGAGTCAGTTAAGATATGCAAGCAGTGCCTTGAGAAACTCAGAGAGGTGAAGGACGGGATTGATGCCAACTACAAGGAGATTCCACCAGGTGAGGGCATTGGTCATCACGAAGCACCACGTGGTGAGGTTTTCCACTATGTACGATCTGACGGATCAAACCGCCCTGTAAGATATAAGATCAGAGCTCCCAGTTTCATGAATGTTCCAACCAACAATCGTGCAGTCGTTGGCTATACCGTTTCAGATGCTACGATTACGCTCGCAGCCATTGATCCATGCTATTGCTGCACAGAAAGAACGATCGTCGTTGATGCAGACAATGGCAAGCAGCTTATGGGTTGGAAGGAGCTTTTGAGGCTGTCCCAGGAGAAGACTCGTAAACTTATGGAAAGGTACAAGTCGAGGATGGATAGGGTATGGATCTAGTCGGCTACTTAATCGTCATCCCACTCGTGGCAGGAGCAATTGTCAGAATAATCCCTGATGCCTTCAAGGGGCTCAAGGAAGGGGTCGCTATAATAGTCTCGGCTGTTACCTTCTACCTGACCATCATGCTCTTCAAGCAGGGCTGGGGTGAAAGCACTTACTTCGGAAGAGTAATTTTCAGGTTGGACACCCTTTCATCCTTTGTGCTCCTCTGGATCGGTTTCTTTGGTCTGATAATGATTCTTTACTCCTTTGGCTACATGCGAGGGAAGCCCTATCTCAAACAGTACTATGGTTATATGCTTCTTACGCTCGGTGGTGCCTACGGGGCAGTGCTGGCAAACGATCTTGTTGTGCTGCTTTCATTCTGGGGTTTCCTCGGGTTAACACTTTATATGCTCATAGAAACGGGAGGCCCCCAGGCTTCAGGAGCTGCCAAGAAGACAATGATCATTGTTGGTGGCACTGACGCGCTCATGGTGCTTGCCGTGGCACTTGTCTGGGTGATGACGGGTTCCACCAGCTTGACACAACCTTCGATTCCTACGATTACAGGGCTTTCGGTTTTTGCCTTTATTCTTTTTGCATGTGCTGCATTTGCTAAGGCCGGTGCAATGCCCTTCCACAGTTGGATTCCAGATACTGCTGAGCGAGCCCCCATATCGGTCGTCGCTTTTCTACCTGCATCGGTCGATAAACTACTCGGGATCTATCTGCTTGCACGGATATCACTCTACCTATTCAATCTCACAGGCGGTATGATGTTGCTTCTACTCATTGTCGGAGCCTTTACCATAATAGCGGCTGTCATGATGGCGCTGGTTCAGCATGACCTTAAGCGCCTGCTGAGTTATCATGCAGTCTCACAGGTGGGCTATATGGTGCTTGGTGTGGGTACACTTAATCCAGTTGGGGTGGCTGGCGGACTCTTCCATATGGTCAACAATACGATATACAAGGGTTGCCTCTTCCTGTGCGGTGGTTCTGTCGAGAAGCAGGAAGGCACAACCGATCTCGACAATCTTGGTGGGCTGGCTCGCTACATGCCTCTGACTTTCTTCAGTTGTGTTATCGCAGCCCTGGCAATTTCAGGAATACCACCGCTCAATGGGTTTGTATCAAAGTGGATGGTATATCAGGGTGTCATCGAGCTTGGCAGGCAAGGCGGGCACGCCTGGGTGATATGGCTTGTAGCTGCCATGTTCGGTTCTGCTTTGACACTGGCAAGCTTTATGAAGGTACTTCACACGGTCTTTTTGGGCATAAGAGCTAAGAAGGGTGAGGGTCCAAGGGAAGTCGGTGCGACGATGTCAGTTCCGATGCTTGTGCTTGCGATCCTATGCCTTGCATTCGGAATCTTCGCCTACGCGATACCTCTTAAGGGATTCATCCTGCCGGCAGTCAAGCGTGTTCTCGGTATGCCCGAACAGGGCTACTGGCTTGGTGCCTGGAGCCCAGGGCTTGCTACTCTATTTATCATCATCGGTATCGTCATTGGATTGATCATCTACCTTACTGGCAGACTCAAAGCCACCCGCAGTGATTCCATGTATGTTGGTGGGGAGATTCTCACAGCCGAAACCAGGGTTTCAGGAACTGACTTTTATAAAACAGTTAGTGACATGGGATTCTTTCACCAGGTCTATGAGGCTGCTGAGAAACGGGGCTTTGATACGTATGACATAGGTCGCAAGATCTCGTTTTACTTTATCAGAGGCTTCAGAGCATTGCACACAGGTATCTTGCCTCACTATCTGAGCTGGATGCTTGCTGGCATATTGGTTCTGATCATCATATTGCTGAGGTGACGTATGCTTGAGTTTATTGGTCTATTGCTGCTGTTCATGGTTATAGCTGCAATAGTCGCCATTGAGACACGGGATCTTCTTGCTGCCGTAATATCGGTTACTGCGGTTGGTTTCGGGGTAATTATCGCCTTCTTCTATATGCGTGCGCCGGATGTGGCAATAGTACCGATAGTCGTTGAGGTTCTGATCTTGGTAATTTTGATCAGGGCAACACTCAGGGTTGGCCTTAGAACCTTTATTGGTAATCGTGATTTCTTTGGCATGATGGTAACAATGGCGATGCTCGCTGTGATCTTCCTTGCGGGCATCAGAGTCTTTAATGATTTCCCCAGATTTGGAGTGCCGGTTATGGCACGGATTGTTGATGCTCCTTCGAGGTTCTACATAGCGAACGGGCTCAAGGAAACTGGTGCTGCCAATATAGTTACTGCAGTTCTGCTCGATTACAGAGCCTATGATACACTTGGTGAAGCGACCGTGCTTTTCACAGCGATTATGGGCGCAATCGCTGTGATTCGTAAGAAAGCACGCAAGAAGACTACAGAGCCTGAAGTATCAGAGTGGGAGGAGTGATGGCAGACAAGGGAATGACTCCTATTGTTAAGACCATAACAGGCTGGGTCAAGGGCTTCATCATGCTCTTTGGAATCTATATAGTGCTCTATGGACACCTCACGCCCGGGGGTGGTTTTGCGGGGGGTGTGATCCTGGCGATGGTCTTTGTGCTTTTGACCCTGGCCTATGGCAGGGAGGAAGCCCTGAGGCGCTTCCGGATAGGGGTTGCCTCAGAGCTCGATAGTATCGGAGCTCTCATGTTCCTTGTCATCGCAATTCTGGGGATTGCTGGTACACTCGGAGGAAAGTTCTTCACCAACTACATCGCCAAGGCAAATCCGGGTACACCTTTTGAACTTTTCAGTGCTGGCATAATTCCACTGTGCAATATCGCCATTGCTTTGAAGGTTGCAAGTTCACTGTTTCTTGTATTCATCCTCCTTGTTCTCATGAGGGTTATACATGATCCTCGAGAGAAGGCTTAAAAGGAGATAGATATGCTTTATGCATTGTGTTTCCTGCTGTTCATGGTTGGGCTCTATGGGGTGTTGGTCAAACGCAACCTGATAAAGATAATCATCAGTCTCATCATTATGGAAAGCGCCGTGAACGTTTTCATAGTGATGGTTGGATATCGGAAGGATGGTATTGCGCCCATTCTCAACAAGACCATGCAACATCAGGAATTGGTTCAAAGAGCGGTTGATCCAGTCCCACAGGCGCTTGTTCTTACAGCAATTGTTATCGGACTCGGGGTTACAGCGATGACGATAGCCATTGCCATGCGCCTTTATGAGCGATTTGGAACTTATGACATTCAGGAAATAAAGAGGCTGAAAGGTTAGGGGCGAGAAGCAATGCAGATAATTCCACTGTTTGTGGCGATTCCGCTTGGGGTGGCCTTCTTCATCCCGATGGTTGCCCGTAAGCGACCACGGGTTGCCGATACGCTTGCCAACTTGACGACCCTGGCCCTGTTCCTAATGGCGATTTCGGTGATTGGCAAGAATGGGGTTTACTGGATGGGTGGCTGGGGACCTTTCAAGCACGTTCCCCTGGGCATCAATCTCGTTCTCGATGGCGTCTCCGTCTTCATGCTGATCACAATAGCTCTGATCTCATTCCTTGTGACAATATATTCGATTCAGTATATGGACAAGTTCACTGCCAAGGCGCGCTTCTATGCACTCTTCCTGCTGATGCTCGCCGGTATGAATGGCGTTGCCTTAACCGGCGATCTTTTCAACCTCTATGTGTTCCTTGAGATAGCCTCCATTGCATCCTATGCTCTCGTTGCTTTCGGTTGTGAACATGAGGAGCTGGAAGCTTCATTCAAGTATCTGGTGCTCGGGAGTGTCGGCTCCACGCTGATCCTCTTCGGAGTGGCTATCACGTATGCAATGACCGGTAATCTCAACATGGCGCAGGTCTCAAGCATAATCGGGGGCGAGCTCAAACCAATTCATTTGTTTGTTGTTGCACTATTTATCTCGGGTTTTGGACTTAAGGCAGCGCTTATTCCATTCCATGCATGGTTGCCAGATGCACACCCATCAGCTCCTGCGCCGATCTCCGCCATGCTCTCGGGAGTGCTCATCAAGACAATCGGTGTCTATGCCATGGCAAGGGTGATGTTCAATGTGATAGGCATAACCCCGCTGACTTCATATGTGCTGATGGTACTTGGTACGGTATCTATGGTGGTTGGTGTGCTTCTTGCAATGGGGCAGGACGATATCAAGCGCTTCCTTGCCTACTCAAGTATAAGTCAGGTTGGTTATGTGGTGCTGGCAGTTGGCATAGGAACACGATTTGCGATAGCGGCGGGACTGTTCCATCTGATAAATCACGCTGTCTTCAAATCACTCCTGTTCCTTAACTCCGGTGCAATTGAATATGCTACAGGGACGCGTGACCTCAACAAGATGGGGCGGTTGCGAGAGAAGATGCCCGTTACGAGCACGACCTCTTTCATTGGTTCTATGGCAATCGCGGGAATACCGCCCTTCAGCGGTTTCTGGAGCAAGCTGTTCATAATCATTGCAGCTGTTCAAGCCGAACGCTACGGGTTTGCAGCCTGGGCTGCCGGTGTCAGTGTGCTAACGCTTGCAGCCTTCATGAGACTTCAGCGTCGGGCTTTCTTTGGCGAACGGCATGAGGCATATGATTCAGCAAAAGAGGTGCCAGGGACAATGCAGGCTTCCATGGTGGGGCTTGCAATCCTCTGTATTGTCATGGGATTCCTCTGGCTGCCTCAGGCGAGGGAGACCTTCCTGATACCCGCTGCAAAGGTGCTTCAGGAAGGATTGAACTATGCTTCGAACATACTAGGGATGTAAGGGGGAGATGGTTTGAGAAAGGTAACCCTTATCATACTCTCATTCGTCATATGGTTCCTGCTTGTGTGGCCTTTTGATCCTGTAAGCGGGGCCCTGTACCCACAAAGCACAATCATTGGGATCATTGTGGCAATCTTTGTTGGACTCCTGCTCGGGGACAGGATACCTGCCAGGCTCAGCCCAGCGACTGTCTTTAAGCGAATATTCTGGTTGGTTGTCTATGTCCCGATGTTCCTCTGGTATGTACTTCTGGCTAACCTTGACGTGGTTTACCGAGTTATCCACCCCGATATGCCAATTCACCCTGGTATCGTTAGGGTGAAGACGACACTTAAGAATCCGGCTGGGCGAACGATGCTGGCGAACTCGATTACGCTTACCCCGGGAACGCTTACGGTTGACATAACCGATGACGGTTATCTCTACATTCACTGGATAAATGTGAGGAGTGACGATATCGAACAGGCAACACATCACATAGTTGAAAGATTCGAATCGGTTCTGAGGAGGATTTTTGAATGACGTTCATCTATTTTATTGCAAGTGTGCTTGCTGCTGCCTGTTTCATGTGTCTTTACAGGATAGGGCATGGGCCGACTGCTCCTGACCGCAGCGTCGCAATTGATATTCTTGGAACCGTGGTCGTGGGTTTCGTTGCGCTTTCAGCAGTTGTGACGCGCAAGGACTTCTACATAAATCTGGCGATTGCTTGGGCACTGATCAGTTTCATCGGTACACTTGCCCTCTCGAAGCATCTTGAGGGGAGGAGATTCGATGACTAGCCATGAGATTGTAGGATATGTTTTCATTTGCGTTGGTGCCATCTTTGACTTCTTTGGTTGTATGGGGCTTGTGAGGTTGCCCGATGTTTATAACAGGCTTCAGGCGGCAACGAAGTGTGTGACCCTCGGTACGATCTTCATCCTTGTCGGGACCGCCATTGCCACAGCGGTTCCTGCAATTGCAATAAAGGCAATCCTGTGTGCGCTTTTCATTTTGATAACCTCACCAACCGGTGCCCATGCACTTGCTCGCGGATCGTATCTTTCAGGTGTCAAGTTATGGGACAAAAGTGTGACTGACAAGTTCCATGAAAGGGCGGAGGACATCAAGAGATCATATAGTGGGGAGGCGAAATGAAGTTACCAGGGATTCTTCAACCTATACTGCTTAAGGAGGCACTCAGTGCCCTCTTCACAGGACCATATACCCTTCCCTTCCCGAAGAAGCCTTCAGAACCCCAAAAACGTTTCCGTGGCAAGCCCAAGTTTGACGATGAGGAATGCGTCGGCTGTGGCGCCTGTGCAATGGTTTGTCCAGCCAATGACATCTCGGTTTTCGACGATGTTGCGAACAAGAAACGAGTAATAACTCTTTACTATGATAAGTGCATCCAGTGTGGACAGTGTGAGGCAAATTGCATAACAGAAAAGGGCATAAAACTCAGTCGTGAATACGATATGATCTATTTTGATAGAAGCCAGGCTAAGACCACTGTGGAGAAGGAATTGGTGCTTTGTGAGGTGTGCGGCGATGTCATCTCAACCAGAGATCACATCCGCTGGGTGACAAAGAGGCTTGGTCCTCTTGCCTTCTCCAATCCCACTTTAATGCTTACTGCCCTGAAGGATGCTAAGGTTCTTGATGAGATACCTCCTCGTGACAAGGATCTCGAACCTGGCAGACATGACGTTGTGAGAATGCTCTGCGCTAAGTGCAGACGCAGGATCCAGCTTGGAGCCTAGGGCGGTCTCACATCAAATGGATCGCGCAAGCCTCGCCAGAATACTTTCAGGTCGTGTTGTCATTGCCTGCATTGGAAATAGTATGCGGGGTGACGATGGTGTCGGTCCCTATGTTGCCAGTCTCATAAAGGAGACCGATCGGATAAAGGTTATTGATTGTGGTGAGACACCGGAGAATTTCCTTGGAACAATCGCCAGACACCAACCCGACAAACTTGTCATCATTGACGCAGCTCACTTTGGTGGCAGGGCAGGTGAAATCCGATTGGTCGGCAGGGAGGAGATAGCCGGGGGTGGTGCATCAACGCACGATGCGATTCTGACGATTTTCGCCGACTACGTCGAGGCTCAGACAGGTGCCGAAACCTTCTTTCTCGCAGTTCAACCAGCCGAGACTGAGATAGGCAAAACAATGAGTGACGTTGTAGCTGCTGCCGGTCAGTATCTTGCTGATGTCATCAATGAGATCATTGGAGCTTAGGAATACGCTTCCCGAAGGATGCCAATTCCTTTACAATCAACCCAACCGTCATTTACAGAAGGAGGTAGGCATTGAAACGATACGTGAGATTTGCTCTCTTGGGTGCTTTGCTTCTAGCAATAGCCTGTGGACCGGGTCGTTTCCGTACTCATGATGTTGGAGAGGTGAGCCGCGGCGGGACCCAAACCCAGCATCACAGTGTCGTTCTCTTCATAGGAGACGGGATGGGAATTGGCATCATCAGCATAGGTAAGATGTATTCAGAGGTATCGCTCGGTGCGGAACTGAACATGACGGAGCTGGCAAGTAGCGGAACCGTTGGTTATGTCACCACTCATTCGAAAACAGGGCCGGTTACTGATTCTGCTGCTTCAGGTACTGCTATTGCTACTGGCAGCAAGACGGCGAACGGAGTTGTGGGGATGACAGAGGATGGAGATTTCCTTGATAACCTCTTCGAACTGGCAGCCAGGCAGGGTATAGCCGTTGGTGTCGTGACAACCACATCTGTCACCGATGCAACGCCAGCCTCGTTTCTGGCACACGTACCCGCACGGGAGATGCATCCCGAGATTGCGGAGCAGATTGTTGAGAGTGATGCCCAAATAGTAATGGGCGGTGGCTACTGGTATTTTTTGCCACCCGACAGCGGCATGAGGGACAACGGAGTAAATCTTGTAGAAATTGCCCGACAGAAGGGTTTCGATGTGGTTTTTGATCGGGAGGGTCTTGAGAGTTTTCGCGGAGAGCGACTGCTTGGTCTCTTTGCTCGTGAGAGCATGCCGTTCGAACGTTCAAGATTAGAGCAGGAGATTCCTTCACTCGGGGAGATGACGGAGATTGCGCTGGATGTGCTGAGACAGGATCCTGATGGATTCTTGCTTGTTGTCGAAGGTGGTAGGATTGATCATGCTGAACACGACAATTCTATAAGTGACGCTCTCGGTGAGCTCCTCGCCTTTGACGACGCCATCGGGCGCGCTATGCAGGTGCAGGCTGAGGATTCCCTTATCACAATCGTAGTGACAGCTGATCACGATTGCGGGGGACCCGGCATTACGGGTGATGAATATGGTTATCCTGGCTATGATGATCTTGAAAGCCTGGTTAGTGAACAGTGCCCAATAGTTCAATGGATATCTGGCTATCATATCGGTACTATGGTACCCGTGCTGGCAAGCGGTCCTGACCATGAGCTTTTCGGGGGTATCCTTGACAATACAGATATCAATCACAGGATAAGATCTATCCTGGGATTATGACCTCAGGGGGAGAGGTAAATGGTACGCAAGGCCGACGCTATCAAGAGGGCAATAGTTGCCACCAGGAGATCTAACGTTGAATATGTCAACCTCAGGTTTGCCGATCTGGCGGGCAGGTGGCATCAGGTTACGATACCGATTTCGAATTTTGGTCCACACATCTTCAATACGGGCGTCGTATTTGATGGTTCAAGTGTAGCAGGCTTCACCCGGCTTGAGAGTGGTGATCTAAGGCTGGTACCAGATCCTGATGTCTATTTTGTGGAGGAGATGGATTCGATACGTGCTGCCAGCTTCATATGTAACTGCTTTGAAGCAGACACGGGCAAGCCATTCTCAAGAGATCCGAGGCTCGTGACAGAGAAGGCTGAACAGTTCCTGGCTGCGACTGGCATAGCAGACAAGGCTTTCTTCATGCCTGAGCTTGAGTTCAACCTCTTCGATGACATTGAGATACTAGGTTCTTCCTCGCCCACCGGCTACGCCATCACCTCTGGCGAGGCGGGGCTTGATCCGGGCTCTCGCATCAAGGCCTTCCCCTGGCTGGGAGATAAGCGTGGCTATCATGCGGTTCCTCCAGGTGATCGCTGGTGGGCTCTGCGATGTGCAATGGTTTCAGCCATGGAGGCTGCTGGGATTCCCGTTAAGTATTCGCATCATGAGGTGGGTTCTGCTGGCCAATGCGAAATCGAGATTCGTCCTGGCACACCCAAGCGCACGGCTGACCACATTCTCATTGGAAAGTACCTCATCAAAGTGACTGCTGCCGAAGAGGATGTGGTGGCTACCTTTATTCCAAAGCCGCTCTATGGCCAACCTGGTAATGGCATGCATTTTCATCAATACCTTATGAAGAAGGGTAAGAACATCTTCCATAGGAGGAGTGGCTATGGCAACCTGAGCCGAATAGCACTTTGCTACATCGGTGGATTACTGAAGCATGGAAGGGCTTTGCTTGCCTTTACATGTGCCAGTACCAACTCATATCGGAGGCTGGTTCCTGGCTTTGAAGCTCCAACGTGCCTGGTCTATGCGATTGGCAATCGCAGTGCCGCTGTCAGGATACCCAAGGGAATGGGGCTTGCTCGTCAGGCAAGGATCGAATTCCGACCATCGGACGCAAGTGCAAACCCATACCTTGCGATAGCGGCGATGCTGCTTGCCGGTATTGATGGCATCATCAACGATGTTGATCCGGAGAAGGAAGGTTTCGGTCCCTACGATTTGGATGTCTTTAGCCTTGGGGATCTGGAACGCAAAGGCCTACAACCTGTTCCATACAGCCTCGAGGAGGCAGTTGACGCATTGCGACAGGATCGGGCATTCCTGCTCAAAGGCGGTGTCTTCACCGAGGATTTGATTGAAACCTATATAGAAATGAAGACGAAGGAAGTGAGGGAGATTTCGAGGCATCCCCACCCATTCGAGATCGAACGCTACCTCGATTGCTAAGGTTTTGCCATCACAACAGTCTTGAGAGTGGATGAATACTCCAGCCCACTTTCACCTGCTAGTATCATGCTTGCTACTTCGTCAGACTTGATTGCTACCGCGCCAATAAGCAGATCACAGCCATAGGTGAACATTACTGGGGAAAGTGGAGTCGACGGTCCGAACATGATGGTATATGCATGGCTTGCAAGCTCAAGAACGAACTCGAGCTGTTTGATGGATACATCCTTAGCAGATATAAGAACTGTGTCAGCTTTAGCAATGTAAGCTCTGTCGGAATCTTTTAGCTCGTTTACGGAGTTGAACGTTTTCACCTCAGAGGCTATTTTGCCAAGATCATAGATGAAAGTGGGTTTGCCCACTACAGCCACGTGCTTCCCCCGACCCCTCGGGAGATAGCCTAGGCGAAAGCGACCAAAATCTGTCTCCTGGATGAGAAGGCTATTCAAGGCTGCACTGCCAACTGAAATCTCAGACGATACTTCAGAATAAATGAAATTCAGAAGA